>JAATGW010000686.1 GCA_015654495.1 Chitinophagales bacterium | reverse complement strand
GAAACCTGAATGGTGGTGGAGCCATCGTTGGAATTTACCGACTGCATATACAGCATATTTTCAACTCCATTGATCTGCTGTTCAAGCGGCGTGGCAACTGTTTTTTCAACATCCACAGCACTGGCGCCTGCATATGCACCGGTGATTTTTATCATCGGTGGTGTAATGTCAGGATATTGTGAAACCGGGATGCCTTCCAGCACCAGCAAACCGAAAATGACCATGAAAATGGAGATCACCATTGCAACAATTGGCCGACTGATAAAGAACCTGCTCATAATAATTCTTATTTTGAAACTGTACTATCCCTGTTCCAACAGATTTCCACAGGCTTAACAGCTTGTTTCGGGTTAATTAGAATACTACCGGCAAGGGCCACACGATCTCCGGGCTTTATCCCTTCTTTTATCACCCAGCCCGATCCCACACGGATGCCCGGTTTTACAATGCGTGGCTCGATCCTGTTGCTGTCATTAAGTACATAGACCTGGAAGATATTCTGAAGCTGGGAAACAGCTTCCTGAGGAACAACAATGGCATTTGGAATGGAATCCGTTAAGAACCTCACTTTCACATATTGTCCTGGTCGCAATATTCCCTGCGGGTTTGAAAAATCCGCTTCAATGAGCATAGAACCGGTTGTGGGGTCCACCTGCCGATCTGCAAGTGCAAGTCTTCCTTTAACAGCATATACTGAGCCATCACCTAAAATCAGATCCACCGGTACTCTGGCCATCTGTGCACCATATCCGCTATCTTTTTGTTCACGCATAAGAAAATGCAGGTAGGCTGTTTCCGGAATGGGAAAACGTACACGAATGTCTGACGTTAATGAAATGGTGTTGAGAATACCGGCACCCGGCCCGCCCACATAGTCGCCGACCCTTACAGCAGATATACCGATAATACCACTGATAGGCGCAGTAATCCGGGTATAACCAAGTTGTATCTGCATGTCCCTGAGTCTCGCTTCAGAAATTGTTACTTCGCTGTTTGCAGCTTCATAGTCTGCAATAGCTCCATCAAGATCAGAGGCACTCAGGGCCTTCATTTCCGCAAGGGGTTTTATGCGGCCGAGGTCTGCCTTTTTATTGGTCATGATGGTTATTGACTTCGCAAGATCAGCACGATATCCGTCTATCTGTATGCGGATCGGAAGATCATCAATGGTATAAAGGAGTTTACCTTTTTCAACTGCCTGGCCATCTTTAAAAAATATCCCGGTTATCTGGCCTGCTACTCTTGGCTGTAACTGTACATCAGACTTGCCAAATACCTGGCCGGTGAATTCAGCATATACAGGGATATTCTCCTGCTTTGGCATCACCACTTTAAGCTCCTGCAGAGGTCCGGTTTTGTCCTTTTCGTTTTTCTGCCGGCAGGATATACCTGTGAGTACCGTACTAACCATAACCAGTACCTGTAAATACACTATCCGCTTCATATAATTTTTTTTCTTTGTTCAAACGCGGGCTTTACATTTTACCGGCAGTAATTGTACTACTGCCAGGCAGTTATATTCGTCAGCAACGACGAGCTATTGCTATCGGTTTTGAACCTGATGCTTTTTTGCGACACCGTTAATTGATTTGCCAGATGAGTCCAAGGTTGAAATTGAAACTCTGCAGGTTGCTGATATTGTATTCAGCCGCACGGTTGCCGGCATACCTGAATTGAGCGCCCACATTAAATAATAATGGACGGATACTGTTCAGCCTGATATTCACACCTATTTCAGGTATCGCTGTAAATCCCCAGTCGCTGTTTTTGGATTCATAAATATTATAGAAAAGTGTTTGCTCACTGTATTGGGCTCCGAGTCCCAGCTTGGCATATGGAAGTACCGGGAAGGGAATGTTGAAATATTTTATAACGGTAGCAGTAACAGGTACCGTAAACAAATATTTGTACATATCCGTGGTAACGGCTCCATCTTTAAATTGATAGGTATGTCGCGGGCTGTAGGAATAGTGATTGCTCCATCCTATTTCAGCACCAACGGCAAGATTTTTCCTGATAAAATAAGAATAGCCTGTGGTAGCTCCCGCTGCTGAAAAGTCGTTGTTTACAAAATGGTTATTGTTTGTAATACCTAAATTCCAGTTGAGATAAATTGCCTGGCTTCCTTTGTTCTGCGCGCTTACAGAAGCGGCTGAGAAAATAATCAACGTATATACAATTAGCTTTTTCATAAATGATTTTTAGAGATGATAAGAATGATTAATACACTCTGAAGAAAGGCGACTGATCGAATGCCTGATCCACAGTTTTATTACACTGGTCAACAATAAAAGATTTCGAATTTCCGATAGCACCTGTACCAATCCCACTCCAGACAATATGTAGTTTTTTGTTGGTAGGAGCATTTTTCAGATCCGCGATCTCAACCATTATTGTACCTGTTTTTACACTATAAGAATACCAGTAAGGATAATAATAGGAGTAACAACCATTGCCGAAACATGGAACGGGATATCCTGGCGATCCCCACCAGTAACCAGGCGTAATAAATGCAATCACATTCCTGATTCCGGAAACATTTACAATCATATCAGCATTATTGCTGCCCGATGGAACCCTTGTATATCCGGCAGCCAGCATATGATCGGCCACATTGCTGAGGATTGACTTTGCGCCATTGTCGTACCAGATAGAATCTTTTAGATTATCGGTTTTTATAGCAATAGTATCCCTGAGTGAAAATGTTTTAAAACTGCTGAAGTCTGCTGATGTATCATATTTTGTGATCACAACAAAATCGCTTGACAGGTTTTCAGTAGGGGGCAATTTTTTGCACGCTGTAAATAACACAGCCGCAGCGAAAATGGCACCTAGCAGGGCCCGATTGTTTTTCTTCATAACAGATGGTTTTTGTTTTATTATTATTTTTTGTTGATGGCTAATGATCTTGAAGCAGGCCCGTTATGGATCAGGTAATAACCTAAAGAAAGACTTAAGACCAGGCCTGAAAGCGCTAAGTCATCCAACGGGTGACTATCATGAATATTCATGGTAAGGATCTTACGGCTGATGGCTATCAGGCACACCAGCAGGATAATGCGGATTTTAATTTGATGTTCTTTGTCAAATACCCTTACTGTTTCCAGTACTTCGAGGGCAAGAAGAATATTAAAGAATATGATAAAGATGTTTTTGCCATATTCCTGGGTATAATCCAGTCCGGATTGTTTTATACGGGTAGCATAGCTTGTAATGGTTTCCCAAACCAGTGAAATGTTCTGAAATACGATATAGCACATCACCGCAATCATGAGCAGGTGGCTGACAATTTTTTCGAACTTATTTATGAACTTTTCCACGAAGCAGTAATTTTTTGGTGATAGTGTACCTTAATTATTACCACCCAAAATTCGCCAGGAGCGGACGCTCATTATATACCAATTGTTTCCGGCGGCTATGAATATTGTTGCAGGTATATAACTCTTGTGTCAAAACACTATAAATATTGTTTCAGGTGCATTTTATCCGGGTTTGTTCCGGTTAAGAAAGAGAATCGGGAAAGAAATAAGATGATCTGCAGGCAGAATATTGCCGGGGAGTAAGTAAGGTCTGCTGGTTAAGACCTCGGAGGTATTAAACCTTGGAGGTATTTTTGCCAAGGTTGGCTTTCCAGCCACAAAATTTTCTTTACAGACACCTAACCCTGCACCGATACAACCGCTTTTCATCAAAATTTTAAAACCAGGTACAAAGGTTTCAGATCATTTGATTAAAAAGTCTTGCATGAAAAAACACAACTCTGTTATAGAAGCCGGACTCAACCTGAATTCTGTATAAAACAGAAGACCCTAAGTAAGGGAATAAAGAACAAATTTCTTTGAAATGAGGAAACGGGCGAATCAGTTTCAGCTGGTCAGCCTGCCTGCTGATGCTGCCTGATAAAATCGCCGGGAGTCATATTGTACATTTCCCTGAAACATTTGGTGAAATATGCCGGGCTTCCAAAGCCGCTCATGTACGCTGTGTCGGTACTGTTATGACCCTCGAGAAGAAAGCCGCTTGCCCGCTTCAGGCGGTAATTCCTGATTATTTCATTGGTGGACATTCCCGAAACGGATTTGATTTTACGGTGAAGACTGGTGCGGCTCATTTCCATTTTCAGAACCACCTCTTCAACTCCAAAAAGGGGATCGTCGAGGTGATCATCAATTAAACTGTAGAGTTTTGAAAGAAAGAGATCCTGGGAAACAGGTTCGGATACTTGGACCGGTTTGGATTCCGGTGCCAGTTCGCGGCGGGTATATTCCCTGAGCTTAGCCTGTTGTTCAAGAAGATTATGTATCCTCAGTAACAATTCTGTGGGATGAAAAGGTTTGGTGAGGTAATCGTTGGCACCCAGGGTCAGGCCTTCGATCCTGCTCTCCTGGGAGGCTTTTGCTGTAAGAAGTATTACAGGAATATGACTTGTCCGGATATCTTCTTTAAGCCTGGCAGTAAGAGTGAACCCGTCCATTACGGGCATCAGTACATCACTTATTATTATATCAGGCATCAGGTTAACAGCATTTTCGAGCGCCAGGGCACCATTGCTAAAATGATGAACTGAATAGGCTGACCGAAGACTATCTGAAATAAATGCAGCAAGCTCGGTATTGTCTTCCGCGAGTAAAATTGCAGGCTTTGTTTCAGTTGCGTCATCGGTATGCGCCGTTGTGCCGTTAGTAATTTCCTGCCCTGCTTCAACAAGTTCATCATCAGCAACCCTGAAAGGCAGGTAAATAAAAAAGCTGGTGCCTGTATTGGTTTCGCCATCATCAGCAGCCTTGCTTTGCACCCTGATTTTACCTCCCATCAATTCAACCAGTTCTTTCACCAGGGCCAATCCAATACCTGTACCTACGCGCGAAGGCTGATCTTTTTCCGGACTGTCCGTATGTGCCTGGTAAAACCGGTCAAATACAAAAGGAAGTTTTTTTGCCGGGATGCCGATACCATTATCAGCTAAGATCAGCTTCAGACCTTCTTTATGCGGGTTGAGACTGATTTTAATTTCGCCTTTAGCGGGAGTATATTTCAATGCATTTGAAACCAGGTTATAGATAATGCGTTCGAGCACTTCAGGTGGAAACCAATAATCCTGCTGCACAGCCTCCATATCCGGTACAATCCTGATATTCTTTGCAAGGGCTTCAGTTTCGAAAGATTCAATAACAGATAATACTGTTTCGGCCGGATTACCGATCCTTTCAGCAGGAGCCAGCGCTTTTGCCTCCAGTTTTGCCAGGTCCATCAATTGGTTGATGAGCCTCAGCAACTGGCGCGTATTTCGCATAATGGTATCAGTTAGTTTGTGCTGCTGCGTATCTTCAGGGAGCTTTTTCTGCAGCTGCTCAGCGGGGCCTAATATCAATGTAAGCGGTGTCCTGAATTCGTGGGTAATATTTGAAAAGAACCTGGTTTTTATTTCGTCAAGATCCTTCAGCTGCCTGGCTTCTCTTTCCTTTAAACTCATTTCCTGCTTTAGTAGTCCTCTCTTGACCCTGAAATTGATATATCCCCAGGTGAGTACAACCAGTAAAATTCCATAGCAGAGGTAGGCCCACCAGGTAAGCCACCATGGAGGGCGGATTTTAATGATCAGTGATTTTATCTGATTGCTCCATTTACCATTTGTATTGCTGGCATTCACCATCAGCACATATTTGCCGGGCGGAATCTTTGTATAGTTTGCAATAGGTAAATTGCCCGCCTGTATCCAGTCCTCATCATAATCTTTTAGCTGGTAGCGGTAATGCAAATCCTGTGGTTGATTGAACTGAAGACCTGCAAAACCAATAGCTATGGTATTGTCTGATGCTGGTAAAACCAATTCCTTAATTGAATTCAGAGGCGCGGAAAGAATAGGATTGCCATTTGCCGGGTTAATGACAGAATTATTAACCTTAAGAAATGTGAGTGAAACCGGGGGGTCGTATTCATCATTTTTAATAGACTGAGGATCAAAAACCGTCCAGCCTTCTGTACCACCAAAAGCAAGCCTGCCATCCGGCAATTTAAAATGGTGGAACCTGTTGAATTCATCGCCGGGCAATCCATATGATGCCCGGAACACACGTATGCGATTGGTTTCAGGATCAAAACGGCAAAGACCTTTATTTGTACTCAACCATAAATTCCCGCTACGATCTATCTGTACTGAATAGATTGTATTATCAGGTAATCCTTCTTCAAGTGAATATACTTTGCATTTAAGGGTTTTTTTATCAAGACAGATTAGTCCCTGGTAGCTGCCGATCCACAGCAGGCCCGGCTTTTGCGGATCTTCCAAAAATCCCAGCAGCTGGTTTGTTGGAAGTGAGCCGGCATTGAAATCTTCTTTTAACTGTTTTATTTGTTTTGATCTGATATCTATATATAACAAACCATCTTTGGCCGTGCTCATCCAGACCCTTTCATCATCGATATGAATATCCTGGGGAAGAATTGAAATTCCAAAACTTTTCCGGATCAATTGGGGATCAATAAAAGGTTTCCACGAATTCGAAACTGAATCGTATAAAAATATACTGCCGTCATAACCCGCCACAAGCGGAATTCCTGATTTTGAAATGGTAAGTCCCTTAATACCAATTCCCTGCTCCGATTCCGCAATAGGTACCGGCGGAAGTTTTACATAAGATTTTTTTAGAAAATCATAATAACAAACCGTTTCCTTCAAACCCATCCATACCCGCATGCGCTGGTCATAAACTGATCTGAAATGATAGCCAGAGGCCGAGAAATTTTCATCTTCTTTTTTCCAGTTGAAAAGGGTACTCATGGATAATCCAAATTCCTTTCTGAGCAAATCAGTAGGAAAGCCCTGTTGATAGGAAAAGGATTCGAAAAACGGTGTAACCAGGTCAAGCTGGTGAACTCCGCCTGCATTTGTTCCGACCCATAAAATACCTGAGTGGTCTGCCAGAAATGATCTTGCATCATGGGGATTGTTCATCCCTGCGGTTCCAATCCTGGACAAACCATTAAAATCATCATAACGGAACACATCGCCATTGGATTCAAAATATTCCAGGCTGTCGGGGCCGGAGCGTATCCATCGTATACCTGCGTATGGGTAAATGAGCAGAGGAACAACCCTGAAAGACTTATCGAGAGGATTAAAAAAAAATAAACGTTTTCTGTCGCCCCACATCAGCTGCCCGTTGCTGCGGCAATGAAGATCAACTACCTCTTCATCTGAATCGAAATGGTTATTGTAATCCTGGGTATAAGGAATTGGGATATGTACGAATTTATTTGAAGCCCTGTCGAACACGCTGAGAGCCGTCTGGCCCAGTACCCAGATTTTCCGGCTGCTATCTTCGGTTATGCCTCTTAAGGTATCGGAAGTAAACTGGTGGCTGATCTTATTATACTGTTCGACCTTGCGCGTTGCTTTATTATAACTGTTTAAACCTGTTCCTTTACGAATGCCCCAGAAAATTCCATGGGAATCTGCTATCCATCCCCTTCTCACAAATTTCAAAGACTGACCGCTCCCCCTAGTCCGGTTTACCACATGAAATATTTGTTCTGTAACCGGATCCATTTCATCGATATCTCCCGATTCATACTCTATCCAAAGATGATTGTTGAGATCACGGTTCATCCAGATAATTACATTGGAAGCAATACTTGCGGTATCGCGAAATTTATGCAGGAAAACTTTGTACTGGATCCCATCATAACGTGCAAGGCCATTGCGGGTGCCAATCCAGATAAAGCCGTCCTTATCCTGTACAAGCCCTGATACAAAGGACTGGGGAAGCCCATCCTGGGTTGACAATGTTCTTATTGATTGGGAGTTAGAATAATAACCTAAAAGCAGATAAAATAATATCAGAAAAGCAGCGCGTTTTCCCTGAGGTGGAATAAATGTTTTATCATTAAAACGATGTCTACACTGCATATCGATTGCAAAAGGTAATAAAAATTTTTGCTAGTTCCTCTTTAGGCTTTTTCAATGTGAAAGCCAAAAAAAGTTTTGCGACGCAGCGCAGTGTTTTATCCATTTACCAATGTTTTTATTCTCTTCGTAAATGGGATTATAACCTTTTTTTTGATTTTCTTCTTCCTGACATTTATACTCTATGAAAGAAACTATGTCAGGCTGGCCACGATTTTTTACTGCTACAATTCTCTACTGGAGCTGGTTGCTTGAAGAAGAGAAGTACAAAATGATAATAATAGATAGTCTGCGTTTCTTAGTCCGCGAAAAAATGGTGAAGTTATTTGGTTTTGTAGTTATGAGCAATCATATTCATCTGATCTGGCAGATGAGAGAAGGCTTTGCGCCTGAGTCGGTGCAAAGGGATTTTCTGAAATACACTGCGCAAAAAATAAAAGCGGATCTGAGAAAGAGCAATACCCAAAACATCGAAATTTTCTTTGTTAATTCGAAAGACCGGAAATTTCAATTCTGGAAAAGTAATGCGCTCAGCATTCATTTATATACACCACAGATCTTTTTGCAGAAACTGAACTATATACATCTGAACCGGGTCCGGGCTAAGTTTTTGTAAAGCACCTGCCGAATATCTTTTCTCTTCAGCGGAGTTTTATGAAACCGGCTTTGACCGCTGGGGGTTTTTGACGAATTACTATCATTAATATAATTCAACCGCCCAGGATTTTTCCCAGCTTTCACCGGCTTTCAACTCAATGACACCTGGTTTATCGGATAAGTCCCCACTTGCATCCACATCATCCGCATGTCCCTGCCATGGCTCGATACAAACAAAAGGCGCTGCATTGGCAGCTGCCCAAATGCCGAGATAAGGCCAACCAGCGATATTAAAACGTAATCCATGCTGTGATTTTGCGGATTTCAAACTCACCCACCCTGACCGTAAATTTTTCAATACAATGGCATCCTTTAAAAATAAATCCGGACTCAGTGGGATTTTGTTTTCATCATTCAACAATGGCTCAGAAGACTTCATCAATAATCCGTTCGATAAATTAAAACGACCCGCAGTTTCGCGATGCTAGAATTCGAGAAAATAATCAGTATAATTTAACTGACCTTCCAGCGGAACCGCAAATGCAGGGTGTGCACCGAGGCAGAAAAACATTTCAGATCCACCGGTATTCAGCACAGTATAGGAAACTTTCAATCCGGAATCCACCAAACTGTATTTCAGTATTAGTTGAAATTGAAAAGGAAATACTTTCAGACTTTCCTCATCGGAATTCAAAATGAATTTTGCCTCGTTTGCGCCGGTCCTGATACCTTCAAAATTCCGCTCACGCGCAAATCCATGTCGCGGTAGAGAATATTCTTTTCCCTGCCAGCTGTACTTATCATTTCTTAATGAACCTACAACCGGAAACAGAACAGGTGAATGCTTTCCCCACCAATTCGGATCGGCTCTCCATATGTAATTCAAACCCGAATTCTTACTGACAAGTGTTGTAAGTTCTGCTCCTTTTAGATTTATTGTCGCGGTTAACAATTGATTTGAAATTTCAATCATCCTGTTAAGTTATTTTATTAATAATCTCAATGGCGTTGTTCTTCAAACAGGTCCTGCTGCTGCGCAAGCACTTCACGGTATTGTTCAAATATTTTCGTCTTCGAAACAAAACCAATTATCGTTTTCTGCGAATCTACTACCGGAAGGTACCAGGAACCTGTTGTATCAAGTTTCATCATCACATCCCTTATTGATTCATCTGGCTGAATGATCGCCGGTGGTTTTTTCATCAGATCCAGGATTGCAACCGTATCGTACAGGTCCTGGCGAAAAAGTTTCTGACGTACATCATCCAGACTGATAATTCCAACAAAACAATTCCGGTTATCGGTTACAGCAAAAATATTCCTGCTATCGGTACGCACCATTTCCGCCAGATCACGCAGGTACTGATCAGAGCGTAATACCCTGAAACCTGTATCAATCACATCATTCAATGAAATAACGGAGAGGATATTGCTGTCTTTGCTATGCGTGAAAACTTCGCCTTCTGAAGCAAGCTTCTTCAGCTCCATCGAATAAGGTTCAAAATGTTTCACTATAAAATAAGATAAAATAGAAACGAGCATCAGCGGAATAATAAGCCAGTAGCCGTTTGTAATTTCTGCGATCAGGAATATTGCTGTCAGTGGAGCATACATTACACCACTTAGTACACCTGCCATTCCCACAAGACTGAAATTACCTTCCGGCAGTTTTAGCCAGCCGGTGGTATTTGCAAACCTCGAAAAAAAGAAACCGAGATAAGCACCTGTAAAAAGTGATGGCGCAAAATTGCCACCATTGCCGCCGCTGCCGATGGTAACCGAAGCCGCAATAGGCTTGAAAAGGATAATGAATGCTGCGAATACAAGCAATCTCCATTCTGCCGTCAGTCCTTTTAATATTCCTGTTCGCTCCTGAATCTGTTCAGGTGTCCCATTTGCAAGAAAACGAACAGTGTCATACCCTTCACCAAAAAGCGGAGGAAGAAATACATAAATTCCGATCAGGATCAAACCGCCGATGATCGCCTTGAGATAAGGATTAATTTTCCAGCCCTTGATATTGGACTCCACTGCTTTAAAGACACGTGCATAATAAAGCGCTACAAATCCCGAAAGTATCCCCAGCAAAATGTACCAGGGCACATTGCGAAAGTTGAAATTCTGTCCAAGTACGAAGTTGAACATCGTACTTTCATCCAGTATAATTTTTGAACACAATACACCAACTACTGCAGATACAACGAGCGGGATAAAATAGCTTACAATGGTTTCTGCCATCAGTACTTCGATAGCAAATATAATTCCGGTTATGGGCGCATTAAAAACAGCGGCAATTCCCGCAGCAGCGCCACATGCTATCAGCAAAGTCCGCTCCTGGTAATTTACTCCGCTGAGGCGTCCAATGGTTGAACCCCAGGAAGAACCAGTCGCTACAATCGGCGATTCGAGTCCTGCGGATCCACCAAGACCTACGGTAAGCGAACTGGTGATGATATGAAAATAATTATTACGCGATGGTATAAACGAAGATTTTCTTGCGATGGCCCGAAGTACTAATGCAATCCCTTTCTCGATTTTCTTTTTGAAGAATCTGTTGGTGATCCAGACGGTCAAAACCAATCCCGCAACAGGATAGAGCAGAAACTGGAACGATCCCGGATCTCTCAATACAAATAACTGGAACCGATGTACAATTATTTTGAGGAGTACGGCCACCAGTCCTGAAATCAAACCCGTGATTGCGGCAAGCAACATCATCAGCTGAATCCGGTTAAACCGGACGCGGAGATATTTTATGACTGACTGATATGCACCAGTGAGCAGATTTTTCAACAGTAATTCGTTCAGTTATAAAGTTAATCAGAATCATGCGAAGATCGGGCCTGGGCAATTATTCTTCATTCTTTGAGAAGTAGGGTATATCATCCCTGGATACAGCCGATTTTTCTTGCCAGTAATCCATCGTTACAACATGACCATCGGCTGTTTTGAGTAACCTGCCGAAGATTGCATTGATTGGATTGAACCCAACATCGGTAACACCCACCGTGAAAGTCTGTGGTGGCGGAGGAGGTGGAACAGATTCAGTTGGAGCCACGGCAGCAGGATCTGCGGGCTTTGGCGCCGGCGCTGCTTTTGGTGGCGGAGACGCCGCAACGATAACCCTAAATCCGTTCAGTTCGAGTAAGGTCTTAAGAAAAGCTGAACGTGCCGGCGAAACAAGCTTTTCGACGATGGCGCATTTAACACCATCCAACTCTTCAAATAAATGATTCTGATTGATCGCCATGAATCAGGAATAAAAAATTTAACTGCTGATGCGGTAAATATAATCATAAATCCAGCTGAAGACACCTGTGAAAACTATACCGGATGCACAGATTACCAATGTGAATTTTTCGCTGCGACTAACAGAATAGATTACAGGATCAGCGGCAGACTCTTCCATAAACATCAACCTGATAATCTTCAAATAATAGTAAAGAGATACCACCATATTTAGTGCCGCCAGTAATATGAACCAGACATGCCCGCTATACGCGCCCGACCCCAACAGAAATATCTTTCCAAAAAAGCCAGCGGCAGGCGGTATTCCCGCTAATGAAAAAACTGCAAGCGCCATCATCCAGGCAAGGAATGGATTTTTTTTGCGCAGACCCCGGAAGCCTTCGAGATCTTCCACCTGGAACTGATCTGAAAGAATACCCGCGACAACAAATGCAGCCAGGTTTGAAAAAATATAAACGAGAATAAAAAAACTAACGGAAGCAGTACCACTGACAGCTGTACCCGTCATTCCAGCCAGAATAAAACCAACCTGTGCAATAGAAGAAAATGCAAGAAATCGTTTGATATTGGTCTGCCTGATCGCAAACAGGTTTCCGATCAGCATTGTTGCCAGTGAAAGCCATACCAGTAACCAATGCCAGGCAGGTTCAAATACCGCCAGCACCTTGAACAAAAGCGCAGCCAATACAAAAGCCATGGTTGCCTTTGAAATCACGGACAGAAAAGCGGTTACGGGTGTTGGTGATCCCTGGTATACATCGGCTGTCCACAAATGGAAAGGAACAACTGATAGTTTAAACGCGAAGGCACTGATCAGAAATACCAGCGCCATTAACTGGAGATTGTTTATATGAACTGCCCCGGCGAGTTGAACAAATTCAAGCGTTCCTGTAGCACCATAAAACAGGGAGATCCCGAATAACATGATTCCTGTTGAAAATGCAGAACTGAGAATCATTTTCATGGCTGCTTCTGCAGATTTCTTTTTTTCCAGTTCAAAATTGGCAAGTGCGGCTACCGGCAAGGTGGATAATTCGAGTGAAAGGAACAGCATCAGCAGATTTCCCGCGGAAAGTAAAAAGTACATTCCGAGTACAGAGCTTAACATCAGCACAAAAAACTCTGTGAGATGTTCCGTTTTTCTGAACCAGCCGCTAAAAGCGAGTGAAACCAGGTAGAGTGCCAGGCTTATAAATGTTTTCTGCAGGCAGATCAACGAATTGCTCTGAAACATTTCACCGAATAGTTTACCCGGTTCCGTGATAATTGCAGCAATGGCCGTATTAACCAGGAGCAGGACCTGAATCAACGTAAGTATCTGTTCATTCCGCAAACCCTTGCCGAGTTTAATAATCAGCAGAATAAAGATGATCAGTGTAATCATCAGTTCCGACTTCATCAATAATAAAAAATCCGGCATGGCTATTTTTTATCTTCTGTATTTAATTATCCCTTTGACAATTTCTTTATTATTTCTCCTGTTGCAGGGTTCACAAGGGAATAAAGCAGATAAGGCAATATTCCCATTATCAGGATTCCGGTAACCAAAATCAATGCTGCCCACTTCTCATTCCATGCTGCTTTATCAAGAACAGCAAAAGAATTATTCTTAATTGGTCCCATCATCACAGTGCCGATTGCTCGCAGAATATACACTGCTGTAATTACTATAGACATACAGGCTGCGATTGTCACAACCCGGTATACTGTTTCTGATCTGGCCCAGCCGCCCATGAATACCGTCATTTCCGCAGGAAAACCACTTAAACCAGGCAGCCCCAGCGAACAAAGTCCGGCAATAAACATGATCGCTGAAATAAAGGGAACAGATTTCATTAAGCCACTCATCTCGCTGACCTTACGTGTATGCGTACGCTCATATATCATCCCGATAACGGCGAAGAAGAGTGCTGTCATTAATCCATGTGAAACCATCTGGAAGACCGCGCCATTGATACCGCTGTGATTCAGGAAACCAATACCAAGCAAAACAAAACCGCAGTGACTGATGGAAGAATAGGCGTTGATATATTTCAGATCTGTCTGCATCATTGTGGCGAAGGCTCCGTATAGAATAGCAATGGCTGCAATAACTACGATCGGAATACTATAATACTGCGCAGCTTCAGGCATAAGTGTTGTTGCAACGCGGAGACAACCGAAGCCGCCCAGCTTCATGGAAATGCCGGCAAGAAACATAGATCCGGCTGTAGGTGCAGATGAATGTCCATCAGGCACCCAGGTATGAAAAGGAAATATAGCAGTGAAAATTCCAAATCCGATAAAGATGAATGGAAAAATAACCAGTTGTATGTTTAACGGAAGAGGATGCGCTGCCATTGTAATGAAATCAAAGCTTCGCGATTCAACCGGCAGCTGATAATACATAAAAAGAATTCCAACGAGAATCAATGCAGAGCCGCTCATCAGCATCAACGCCAGTTTATTTGCACTATATGTTTTTTTGCCACTACCCCAGATGCCGATAAGCATATATTTTGGAATTACAGCGATCTCCAGAAAACAGAACATCGTAAAAATATCGAGGGAAATAAAAAATCCATAAGCGCCGGCAGCAAGCAACTGAAGCAGTATGAAAAACTCCTTCTGTTGTTGCTTCAGGTTCCAGGAAACCAGAATTCCCGCAGTTACAACAGCTGCAGTTAATAAGATCATTGCAATGCTGATTCCATCGACGCCAAAATGCAAACCTATCTTCCAGGAACTGAACCATTCGATCCTTTGTTGAAACAAAAAAACAGATTGATCTCCATCAGATCTTTCTGACAGGAAACATAGGGTGAGCAGGATGATTGCTAAGAATTGAACAGTTGCCCCCACAAGACTCACAGCCTTTGTCATTCTTTCGGGTAGTAAAAGAATAGCAGCTGAAATGATAACCGGAATGGCAGGCAATAACCAGAGTGCTGTCATATGGATCAGTTCCTGTTAATAAAATAGATGATGATCAAAACCACAAGGACTACGCTGACCAGGTAAACCAATCCATATAATTGCACCTTACCTGATTGTATCTTTTTTATCTTTTCTGAAAAACGAACAGTTGAGTTTCCGGATAAATTAACGGCACCATCAACAATGTTTTTATCTACCCAGGCAGCAGAAGTCCCGATGCCTTTCATAATTATTTTTCTTGTAATAAACAGCCAGACTTCATCGATATAAAATTTATGAAATGCCCATTGGTACAATGATCCCGCACCTGATGCAAAGCGATCCGCACGATCCGATTGCTTTTTGTAAAACCAAAAAGCGGTCAGAATTCCTGCAAGGCCCAGCAGCACCGGAGCTACTGAAAAAACCAGGTGGAGTCCGGTCGACAAAGGTTTGCCGTCAGTAGAAACATAATTACCAAAAGGAATGAATCCCAATACGACCGCGCCGGCAGCAAGAACAATCAGGGTGAATAACTGACCCGCTGGTCCTTCTTTATGATGTGATTCGTGATGCGGATTTGCATTCCAGAAAATCCTGAAATAGAGCCGGAACATATAGAAAGCTGTCAATGCCGATGTAAATAAAGCTATCCAGTAGACTGGCTTGCTGCGCTCATAGGCAGCCATTAAAATTTCTTCCTTGCTGAAAAATCCGGCAAATGGAGGTATTCCTGCGATGGCGAGGCAGGCAATCAGAAAACAGATATGAGTAATGGGCATCGATTTTTTCAATCCTCCCATATCTCTCATTTCATTGCTATGTACATGGTGTATAACAAGGCCGGCGCAGAGGAAAAGTAGCGCCTTAAAAAAAGCGTGCGTAAAGAGATGAAATTGTGAGGCTGTAAATCCAAGCCCTTCCGTTCCAAAACCAGAAACGCCCAAAGCAAACATCATAAATCCAATCTGGGACATGGTAGAATACGCAAGTACCCTCTTGATGTCTGTTTGAGTGCAGGCAATAATGGCCGCAAACAGTGCGGATAAAACACCGACCCAGGAAATGATCGGGAGTACCTGCCAGGCAGAAAAATAATAGACGGGAAAAAGTCTTGCGACAAGGAATACTCCTGCAACAACCATGGTGGCTGCATGTATCAAAGCAGATACCGGTGTGGGTCCTTCCATCGCATCGGGTAGCCATATATGCAATGGCAACATGGCACTTTTTCCTGCACCACCGATGAATATAAGAAGCATGCCCCAGGAAATTGGCGAAAAATCATTCTGGCGTAAAGTCAGTATTTCATGTCCCGGATTTCCAAGGTGTTCAATCAACACCCGAAAATCAAATGTCCCCGCTTGAAATCCAACGATCAGTATACCAATCAAAAGTCCTAAATCTGCAAAACGGGTAACTATAAACGCTTTTTTGGAGGCCGCGACTGCCGAAGGTTTCTGATAGTAGTATCCGATCAGCAGGAAAGAGGAAACGCCAACCAATTCCCAGAAGATGTACATCTGAAAAATATTAGCTGACATTACCAGGGCCAGCATCGAAAAGCTGAATAAGGACAAAAATGAAAAATAAATATTGTACCGCTCCTCCCCCTTCATATAGCTGATACTGTAGATATGCACCATCAGTGAAATAAATGAAATCACTACAAGCATCATTACAGAAACAGGATCGAGCAATACACCCATATCAATGGAAAGATCAGGTGTAAACTGAAGCCAGGTATAATGTACGGGATTCAATTGCTGATAAACACCATTCAGTTTCCCCCAATCTGAAAAATATCCAATAGCTGTATAAATTGAAATAGCCGCAGAAATCAACATTGCAAAACCGGCTATATATCCCGCAGTTCTCGAAAATGCACCCTTTCCTGGTATCCCTAATAACAGGAATGCCAGAAAAGGCATTAATGGAATAAGCAGAATATAAGACTGTTCAGACATCAGCTGGAATTGGTTTAGTATTTCATTTCTTCTGCAGCGTTCACATCAATGGTATTATGACTTCTGTAAAGATTAATGATAATCGCAATTGCAAGTGCCGCTTCAGCCGCAGCTGCAGCAATAATAAATAAAGTGAAAAACAGACCATCCATTTTACCGGGCCAGGCATATTTGTTGAAAGCGATAAAATTCAGGCACACGCTGTTCAGAATCAGTTCAATACTCATCAGCATAGTAATCAGGTTTCTCCTTGTGAAGAAACCATACACACCTATAAAAAACAGGGCAGTACTCACAAACAACATATGATATAGTCCGGGATTGTTCATGCTTTTTCCGGTTTTGCCCGCATGGCGATTACAATACAACCAATCATGGCGGCCAGCAGCAGCATACTCACAACTTCAAACGGAAGCGCATAACCGCTTACATCCAGGTTCAGCAACTGATTACCGATTGCCGCCACCGTTGGACCGGTATCAGATCCGGATTCAGACCTGAACGGATATTTTATTATCTGAAGCATAGCCAGTGCAAAACCACAGAAGGCCGCAAGGGCTGCAAAAAATTTCCGGCTTCCTTTCTGGGCAGGAAGAAGTTCACCTGATCGCTGGGTTAAGAATACAGAGAAAATAATCAGCACAGCTATCCCGCCGGCATATACTACAATCTGAACTGCGGCAATGAATTCATAATGCATCCAGAAATAAAATCCGGCCATGCCGATCAGCGTAAAAAGCAGGTAAATAGCAGCTCTGAAAATCTGCCTGGTGCTGATTGCCAGCAAAGCACTTCCCAAAGTGAGAATGGCGAGCAGATAAAATATGATGGCAGATGCAGTCATTCCACGCCTTCCTCCAGTTTTGATCCGGGTTGGTTTAATGTTTTCGTTAAGAGACTTCGGTCATATACACTGTGTTCAAAATTCTGCGCCATCTTTATTGCATCTGTCGGACAGGCCTGTATACAAAGATTACACATCGTGCACAGTTCAAGATGATAGATAAAAGTATCGAGTGCTTTTTTCTTTTTGCCTTCAGCGTTTACTTCAAATTTTGTAATGATCTTGATCGTACCATTGGGGCAGGCGAGTTCGCAGGCAGTACAACCGGTACAACGGTGTGTATTCTCCTCTGTATGCAACATCACAACTTCGCCGCGGAAACGTTCCGGAAGCACAAGGGTTGCCCTGTTGTCGGGATACTGTTCAGTAATAATTTCTTTATGATGGGTGAAATAATATCCGGTGAGCTTCATACCCGTAAGCAGCGATTTCACTGCGCCGTAGATTTCACCAAAATATTGTTTCAAAAACATGGTTCAAATTTAAAAATGCCATTTCATAATGGCGATCAGTGTTACCAATAAAATATTCACCATACTCAGAGGCAAAAGATACTTCCATTCCAGGTTCAGCAACTGATCGATACGGAGCCTGGGGAATGTCCAGCGGAACCACATGATCAGGAAGATCAGAAAAAAAGTTTTTCCGAAAAACCAGACTGATGAAGGAATATAATCCATAATCCTGTTAAAGCCCGCCCAGTTGCCGATATGAAAAGGCATCCAACCACCAAGAAATAAGGTTGCAGCGATTGCACAAACTATAAATACATTCACATATTCAGCAAGAAAAAAAAGTGCAAATTTCATCCCTGAGTATTCTGTATGAAATCCTGCGGTAAGTTCCGATTCAGCTTCTGCCATATCAAAAGGTGCCCGGTTGGTTTCAGCAGTTACTGCGATAATGAAAATCACAAATGATATTATCACGGGAATATGACCTTTGAATATCCACCATCCATCGGCCTGTGAAAGGATGATATCAGAAACGCTTAAACTTCCTGTCAACACAACAATAGTGAGCAGCGACAATCCGGCTGACAGTTCATAGCTCACAATCTGGGCTCCGCTGCGCATAGCTCCTAACAAAGAGTATTTATTAT
>JAATGW010000009.1 GCA_015654495.1 Chitinophagales bacterium | reverse complement strand
TGATTTCCGTCCGGCGTTCTATATATACATTTTTTTCCAGCACCGGAATAAACTTGAAATCTTAAGTAAATATATGATTCATGGCAAAGACCAGGTTTGTTAACGTCCAGGGTCATAAGGTCAACTTTACAATAATTGATGATGAGGATTTTATTTGCCTGACGGATATGGCAAAAGTGAAAGGCGATGTTTCACGGGCAATTGATATAATCAAGAACTGGTTGCGGTCCAGAAATACTCTTGAATTTCTCGGCGCTTGGGAAGGTTTACACAATCCGGATTTTAAAGTGGTCGAATTCGACCACTTTAGAAATCAATCGGGTTTAAACTCCTTTGTATTAAATCCTCAAACATTTGTAGAGAAAAACCAACAATTATAATACAGTAAAAATTAAAGAATTTATTTCATTTGTGTTGGTGGCGCCTCTCCCTTTAATACCATTTGCAACATTAAGTCCGAAATAATCGGTTTAATTCTCCAAAAAATTACTTCACCAGTGGTAGGACTCAATTGAGTTAGTACACCTACCAATTCTTAATTCTTTTCATGAAGCTTTTTCACATTTCCATGACTATCGGAATACTCATCAGACCATGCAAAAACCGGGCTTCCTTAGAATCTGAATTCAGATTTTGATGTACCACAAGACAATGTAAGACTATCTTCATGTGGGTAGCCTAGAGTTTTCTTTCCGATTCTAATATCTGGTATCATCGAAGTATTCTTGGCAGGAAAGCCAGAGTAATAAATTTGATCAACCTTCCAATGTGTATAATCGAAATTGATAGACTCCAATGAAATTAGGACGATGTATTGGATCCAGTCAATTGGCACTTGAAGAATAAAAATATCCATTTCTTTGTCGACAAACTGGGGTTGATGAATGTCCTGTTTGGTTAGAGAATCCGTAAGATTTAAAGCGAGAGTGACAGGCCCTTTAAACGCTGAATTAGCAAGCATGCGCAGACTTTCACTTTCTGCATTTGGTTCTTTGGCATTAATTACCACCAACGGATTCCAATTGTTCTTTGAAAAATTCCATAAACGTGCCAAGCAGTCAACAAGAAAAGGTTATCGTCTAACATTATATAGAAAGATAGCAGCCAGTTTGAGGCAGATCTTTTTCTTTTCTGAAAAATTGAGCCTTGTAAGAAACGTTTAAAACAAGCGATATCTCAGCTTAATATCATTTAGAAAGTCATTTCCACTTTTAAATAAATAAAGTGTGTATTTCAGCCGGAATTTTTATATCCTAATTGGCAACGCAGTCTGTAAAAGCCACCTTGAAATTGAATGGTAGGTCTTCTTTTCCATGCCCGATTTTATTAGTTCGAGTACCACCAGTACTTAACCAAAGGTATATTGCAAGAAGGCTATGCAGTTCTAAGGTCTTCGGGTTGGCAGGTCAGTTGGCAATCATTGTTTTGATTTTTCAATTAGCCTATCATTCTCGTCCCGCATAGGTCGATAAGCAAGGTACAATTACAGCCATATATGCGGGTGCAATTATCCGGAGGAACGGGCAGTTTCGCAATTGCTTCCTCCAGTGAATACGTTTTAAGATGTAATGGATTACACACTTCACAGCATTGCCCTCCCCGTACTTCGATTCTAACTTCAAAGTCCAACTCAGTTGCTCGAGCCAAGTCTGCACTAAGTAATTTTTTATGATCTCTTTTATTAATTCATAATTATAAAAATGCCAGATCAGCGTCCGGGCTCCAGGTCTCTTCCTGTGAATAATATATTATTTGAAATAAAAGTAAAATAGGCCACATGCCCATCCAAAGAAAAATAAATTTTAAAAGGAGATTTTTCTGTAGAATCTTATTTCGGAATTGTTGAACATTTTTTACTACGGGTAAAAAATCGATTTACCAAATAATTATTTGATTTAGCCTGCTTATATCAAAAATGATATGTAGTTTTATATCGATAGTTCCAGCCACGCTACCCGTCAGATCAGCGTCCCAGGGCTGGACTTTTACTTTTCAGCCCTTAGCTAATCATGAAATTCACTAAGCCGCCGCTTTCTATTGATGCTCAAATCCACAAATTGAGGTCTAGAGGGTTGGTAATCAAAAATGATGAATTTGCAAGAAGCTGCTTGTCCCGATTCAGTTACTACCGTTTATCTGGATACTGGTGGTCATTTCAATCGGATAAAATAAACCATCTCTTTAAGCCAAACAGCAAGTTTGAGACCGTTGTAAATCTTTACTATTTTGATAGTGAATTACGGGCATTATTGTTTGATGCTATCGAGAAAATAGAAATCTCGCTTCGATGTAAATTAACCTATCATGTTTCTCAGGAATTCGATGCTTGGTGGTTTGAAGATCCTAACAATTTTATGGATGTATCAGAACACACAAATTCATTGAGGCTTATCGGAAAAGAACTAAGTAGAACCAAGGAGGATTTTATAAAAAAACACAAGTTGAAATATTTTAGCGACACTCGAATGCCTCCATCATGGAAAACACTGGAAGTAGTTTCAATGGGAACGCTTTCAAGGTTGTATGGGAATCTGAAGTTGTCGTGCAAATCTAAGAATCACATTGCCAACAGCTTTTCCTTACCCAATCATACCTATTTACATTCGTGGTTTCAATCGATTTCGTTGATAAGAAACATATGTGCCCATCATGGACGTTTATGGAATAAAAGACTGACCGATCCACCGAAACTACCTCCGAAGCCGAAGGAGGCATGGATAAAAAAAATGCCAAAAGGCAGGGAATATCATTCTCTTTATATTCGGCTGTGTTGTATAAAATATCTGTTAAACACTACTATTCCAAGTAATAATTTTACTTACAGACTTTACTCGCTTTTAAAGAAATATCCAAACATTGACATTCGAGCTCTGGGTATGCCAGAGGGGTGGTATAATGAGCCATTGTGGAATCACAAACTTGACACCTAGCTTACACGAGCGTCCATATTTTGGCATAAAGCAATTTTTTTAATGCGAAATGCACTTAAATAATTTGCCAACTGACCTGCCAACCGCACAACAAAAAAGCCGCAAAACATTGGATCCCAATATAATGCGGCTTCTTTTCAGCTGTAGGGGGAGGAGTCGAACCTCCACGAAGACGTTAGCATCTGCACATCGATGTCGAATTGCGAATCCGGCCGAATAGTGGTCAACCCTAGTCGGTCCTGCTGCAGACAGGATCGGCGTTATGCAAAGTTTATCCGTTTGTCTTCACCCCCGAGACAAGAGGGCATGTCTGCCTAATATTTCATCACCCCACAGTGTTGTTTAAAAGAACTTTCGTAGTGCAATATTAAAGATAATCGGCACTATGTTACAAATATTTCAATAAAAATTTTGTAATTATCGAAATTATTTAAATATTTGTTTTAAATATTGAAATTGATTAAAAGTCACCTTTGAAATGGCGGGAAAATTGAATCTTGATAAACTCGACCTCCAGATCATTCATGCAATGATGGACGACGCCGGAATTTCCTACGCAGACCTGGGTAAAAAGCTTTTTGTTTCAGGCGGTACTATACATGTCCGGATCAAAAAACTCCAGGAAATGGGGATAGTTAAAGGTACCAGATTGAATGTTGATCTGAAACTGCTGGGTTACGATATTACAGCTTTTGTCGGAATCTTTCTTGAAAAAAGTTCCCTTTACGATGTGGTTGCCGAGGACCTGAAAAAGATCCCCGAAATCATCAGACTGAACTATACAACGGGTAATTACAGCATGTTTCTCGAAGTGGTTGCCAAAGACATTAATCAGCTTCGCTATGTATTACACGACCAGCTGCAAAAGATAAAAGGGATCGAAAGAACCGAGACCTTCATTTCACTTGATGAAAGCCTGAACCGCAATGTGCAGGTATCAGGATGAAATCCGCTTCGATCTTCCGTTTTGTTTTAGTATTTTGTAGGGTATTCAGTACGCCCGCAGGCGTGCCTTAAACCCTTTCTCTTGCCCAAGCATTTTTTCCGTTCACTAATACTACTGGTTGTATTAAACCTGTTGGTTAAACCGGTATGGATTTTTGCGATCGACCGTCAGGTACAGAACCTTACCGGATTCAGCTCCTATGGGCACTATTTTGCGTTGCTGAATCTTTGTATCATCCTGAATTTTCTGCTTGACCTGGGCATCACATCCTACTTTAACCGAGAAGTAGCATCTAATAAAAATGGCGACAGGAGTTTATTTACTCAGGCGTTGAGCGGAAAACTGGTACTCAGTTTTATTTACACGCTTACTGTTTTTTTTATTGCATTCATTTCAGGGATCAGAGACTATAGTTTGCTCTGTATGCTGATTGCAATGCAGATCGGAAGCAGCTTATTGCTCTTTCTTCGTTCTTATCCCACGGCTTCACAACACTACCGTACCGATGCTGTTGTTTCAATAGTTGATAAGCTTTTCGTGATACTGGTTGTAGGAAGTATGATTTTTTATCCGCTTGTTGCAGGAAAAATAACAATCCGGAATTTTGTAATGATCCAGATTGCAGGGATTATTTTGTCAATTATTATCGCTTTGATTTTTCTTGCACGCAGCATCCCTGGTTTCAGTATTCAGCCTTTTAAAGGCCTGAATAAAGAAATATTTTTTTCAAGCCTGCCCATTGCGTTGAATATATTTTTTATTACACTCATGTCAAGGGCTGATGGATTTCTGCTGGAGAGCATAATTCCTGATGGAGCAAGAGAAGCCGGAATATATGCTGCAGCTTTCCGGCTGCTGGATGCTTTTAATATGGTGGGTTTTTTAATGGCTGGTTTTTTATTGCCCTATATTTCCCGGCACTGGCCAAATCAAAGTCGTTTTTTTGCTGTGCTTCTCAACTGCCGCCATTTGCTTGTTATTGGCAGCATGATCGTAGTGGCCTTTGCATTTGCTGAGCCGGAATATCTCTCAAACCTGCTTTATCACAACAAGGATCCATATATCAGTACTGTTATTATGATTGTGCTGTTTGCATTGCCGGGCCTCTCTATGATTCATATATATGGTACAGCTTTGACAGCTACACGGAACATGAATATTTTTCTGAAACTGAGTATTTTTTTCAGTTTGCTGAATGTGATTCTGAATCTTTTTTTTATTCCTAAATTCGGAGCAATGGCAGCAGCTGTTATTGCATGTACAACCCAGAGCCTGTATGCACTGTCAGTAATTTATTTTGCACGAATGAAAACCGGAATAAGGTTGTCTCTTGCCTTTATTCCGCTATACCTGGGCGTTGGACTGGTATTCTATATCATAATAAAAACCGCCGCCTGGCTTGAGTGGAATATATTGCTGAGTGCGGGTATCGGCGCTGCTCTTACCGCCATTCTATTCTTCTACAGGTCTGGATTTTCATTATACCAGCTTAAGAAAATACTCGCGGAAAAATAATGCCGATCATCAAAAGGGAATGATCTTTATCAAACATTTTTAATAGCTCCGTACATCGAGGGCATCTCTCAATCCATTGCCTACAATATTCAACGCCAGCACAAGGATCATGATGGCAATTCCAGGTACAATAGCCAGAAACGGATTGTGAGTAATTATGAAGTTATAATTTTCACGAATCATGAGTCCCCAACTTGGTTGAGGCGATTGTACGCCTGCGCCCAGAAAACTCAGCCCTGCTTCTATCACGATCGCGCTGGCAAAGTTCGCCGCTGCTACTACCAGCACCGGACCGGCAACATTTGGTAATATATGCTTTCGGATAATTCTGTATCCTGAATAGCCAAGCGCCCTCGCGGCATCAATATATTCAAGGGAACGGATAGACTTCACCTGACCACGGATTATCCTGGCCACATTTACCCATAAAGTAAGTCCAACGGCAATGAATACCTGCCAGAATCCTTTTCCCATCGCCATCGTGATTGCAAATACAAGCAGGAGCGTTGGCATGCTCCAAACCACATTTATCAGCCACATGATCAGTTCATCTGTTTTGCCTCCATAATAACCTGCAATTGCGCCCAGTAATACACCAATTAAAAGTGAAATAAATACCGCAATCAGTCCTACACTCAAACTCACCCTCGTTCCGACAATTAGCCGGCTCAGGATATCGCGACCGAACTTGTCGGTACCCAAAAGAAATATTTTTGATTCAAAACGATAGGAGTCTTTTTTCAACTTATAGAATTCAGATTCAGAAACACCTTCATCAAGAAATCGCCTGACCAGAATACTGTCACCATGGATTGTATATCCGCTAATGGGAATATAGGTTTCATGGTCTTTCATTCCACCTAAACTTCTCTGAACAAAATTTTCTTTTTTGTAGTCACCTTCATTGCGGATCACCAGAAACAGTAGTTTAAAGCCAGGTTTCTTTCCGCCGATTTCCACCATCATGCGGTTTGCGAAAGGGCTGTGATCCGGAGCAATCCAGTAAGCGAAGATGGCTGTGAAAAATGCAAGAGCGATAATGACAAGCCCGGCCATTGACCATTTGTTTCTCTTCAAACGTTTCCAACCCTGCCAAACATTTTCTGATGTTTCGTGCTGCATATAAAAATACAATCAGTTCAAATTACGACCCTTCCAGCGATACCTGGTGATCTGACCTAAAAACCCGGCTAAAATTGTGTAGATGATATGAAATGGTTCAGCAGGTACAAAATACCAGGCCAACCTGAGCTGTCCGAAAAAAACGGAAACCGGAATAAGAAATACCAGTTCTGCAATGGTTTTTGAAAGAACTATCAGGAACCACCAACAAAAATATCCTGTTTCGAAACACACATAAACAAACGATAAAAGCAGCAATACATTTAAAATAAAAACCCACATCAGCACTCCGGTAATCTTTTTATCGGGGTAGAACCTTGCCTTACTTGACCATCGGATCCGCTGATGCAGAAAGCTGCTGAAATCGGGTTCTGGTTTGGTTTTTACAATTGCTGCATCCGATAAACAATATCCGATTTTATCAGGAGCAATCGCTGCCACTTTATGCATCAGCAAAAGATCATCACCCGACGCAATGGATTCTATTCCTTCAAATCCCCTGACTTCTTCAAATATTTTCTTTTCATAAGCCAGATTTGCTCCGTTGGAAAGGAGGTGAAACCGATGATGCACGGCCGCTGCACCAATTCCCTGCAGGGTTAAAAAATCGAGGATCTGGAAAACAGACAAGGCATTTTTGGCCGGAGTCATCTTAACCGGGGCGGCAATAAAAACGGATCCCGTTTCGTCGTAAAAAGCGGCTATCGTTCTTATCCATTCGGGTCCGCATGTACAATCCGCATCGGTTGTTACAATCAGCTTGCCGGTTGAATTTGCAATGCCTGATGCAATCGCCTTTTTTTTACCGCCGGCAGGTCTGACAGCATTTTCGATCTGAGCAGAAATCACTTGCACACCAGTCAACCCTGCCAACCGGATAGTCTGAATTGTATCATCCTCAGAATAATCATCAACAACAATTATTTCCAATAGTTCTGAAGGATAGTTTTGAAGCAGGATTGAGTTCAAACAATGAAGGATATTTCCGGCTTCATTTCTTACCGGAATAATCACAGAAACTTTTGTACGCGGAATATAGCCCGGCTGTACATTGAATCGGGGTACTTTCTTCCAAAGAAAAAGATAATAGATAATCAGCACCACATATCCTGCGGTAAACACAGTATTCAATAGTAACAGTATCATCGTAGGCTTCTGCTCCTTTCAGAAAATGCTGTGAAAATTTTCCTGAGTAATTCCGCCTTTGATGCATCAAGCAATTGGTGGCCTGATTCAAGGATAGAAATATCAACCAACTGCTCAACTCCTCTGTTAAGTTTACTACCTGATTTCGCTCTTATAATCCTGTCATATTTCCCGAAAACAAGTGAAACCGGTGTCTGAAACCGTTGAATTAATTTTCTTATTTTATGGAGATCGGGTTTAAAACTGCGCATAGTGGTCCATACTACGTAGATCATTTCACGCATTTCTGCATTATTGACCTGGTTCCTTACGAACCTGGTTACACTGCTGTTTACAAGTCGCAGTTTAACCGAGAAATTTAAAAGGCTTACAAACAAGGTAGGATTTTTCATTGTCGACCTGAACAGACTGTTACCCCAACTTGTACTGGTAGCCAGTTTATACCAGCCGCTAACGACTAAACCATCAGGAGCAAGTAAGAATAGCCCTAATATCCTTCCTGGATATGCAGTATAATAGCTCAGTACCATGCGTCCGCCCATACTATACCCAAGCAAATAAAACTGACCGGTTCCGGATTCCGGACAAATTTCAATGATGCTGTTCAGATCTGAAACCCCGAAATTCATGCCCTCCTTCCACTCCGTTAACCCATGAAAGGGAAAATCAAAAGCGATTATGGTGTACTCCAGGCCACATACTTTTTCGAGCACATCAAATGATTCAGCTTTTTCACCAAATCCATGGAGACACACAAGCTTTTTTTTGCCGCTACCGGATTTCCGGTAATGAATTCTGCTGCTTTTATAGTGTATAAATTTAGACTCCATGTGCCT
>JAATGW010000238.1 GCA_015654495.1 Chitinophagales bacterium | reverse complement strand
GATTATTCTTGCAGGCGGACTAGGCACAAGGTTAAGTGATACTGTGCCCGGCATACAAAAATGCATGGCTCCTGTTAACGGGGTGGCTTTCCTGCATTATATAGTCAGGTTCCTGCTACGGAACGGAGTTGAAAGATTTATTTTTTCCGTAGGATATAAGGCCGACCAGATTGAATCTTTCATCGAAGAAGAATTTCCCGGTTTGAATAAAGTTTTTGTTATTGAAAATAAACCAATGGGTACCGGTGGCGCGATTCTGAAATCATTAGGTTCAGCTTTAGAAAATGAGGTTGTCGTTCTAAACGGAGACACATTTTTTGATATCAATCTGAATATACTTCATAAACATCATGTTGAAAATAAAGCGGACTGTACTATTGCGCTTAAGCCAATGATCAATTTTGAAAGATATGGTACCGTGCAATTGAATGAAACCGGCCTCGTTACAGGGTTTAGGGAAAAAAAATTTATGAATGAAGGATTGATCAATGGTGGGATTTATTTCATCAATAAAAATATTTTTCGTGGCAGGGAATTTCCTGATGTCTTTTCCTTTGAAAAAGAATATCTGGAGAAAGAATTTTCAGGTAAAAAAATTCATGGAGTCGTGTTTGATAATTATTTTATAGATATCGGAATACCCGAAGATTATTTCAGAGCGCAGAAAGAAATGAAAAAATTTGCATAAATGAATTCAGCTCCAGGAAACAAATTGCCTGAAATAGATCAGCTGTGGTCGCTTTTTCTTGACAGGGATGGTGTTATCAATATTGAGAAGGACGAAGACTATGTACGCAATGCAGGCGAATTTTATTTTTACCCTGGAGTAACGGAAGCTATAGCCATTTTCAACCGGTTATTTGGAAAAGTATTTATCGTTACCAACCAACGTGGTGTTGGCAGAGGTTTGATGACTGAGGCGGATCTTAATAATATTCATAAGCATATGGAGAATGCTATTGCAGATGCCGGTGGCTATATCGACAGGATCTACTACTGTACGGATACAGATATAGACAGCTTTTACAGAAAACCTAATCCGGGTATGGGTCATAAGGCGAAGGCTGATTTTCCTCAGATTGACTTTAACAAATCAATAATGGTTGGAAATACGACAAGTGATATGCAATTTGGCAGGAACCTGGGCATGTTTACTGTGTTTATCCCATCCACCAAGCCAATGCCTGATCTTCCACACCTATTGATAGACCTGGTATCCACAGATTTATTTGCTCTTGCTAAAGCTTTGCAAAAACAACAGGGCGCACAATAATTTTGGTGCAACTTTGTTGTATGGTACAGATGAAGTACAAATCACTATTAATCATCTTTTTGGGAATGTTTTTGACTGTTTTTGCAATAGCTCAGCAAAGGCCTTCTCAATCAGAAATGAGTGTGCGCGAAGATTCTTTAAAAGTCCTTGCCGAAAAGATTGTGGAGGAAAGAGAAGCAGCCGACCGCTTTATTGCTGACAGTTCATTTACGCGCATGCTTGTGAGAGCTCTCCGGGTTCCCTGGTCTTTTCAATATCCTTTTGATTCTGTAGAATCAATTTCTAAGCTATATGCGCCGGATAGTGCTTTCAGAATTTTTACATGGCAGGTTGTGAGGGATGAAAGTTTACATCGCCGTCATGGAGCAATTCAACTGAAAACTTCAGATGGCAGTTTAAAATTGTTCCCCCTGATCGATCGTAGTTTCATGATTGAAAATACTGCTGATACAATAACAAACAATGAATGGTGGATTGGTTCGATTTACTATCGTATCGTACTAAAGGAATACCAGGGTAGAAAATATTACACTTTGCTCGGTTATGATGAAAACACAATCAGAAGCACGAAGAAAAGAATTGAAGTGCTCACTTTCACTAATGATGGCAAGCCGGTGTTTGGAGGTCAGTTTTTCAGCTTTTCAGAAGATACACTGCGTAAACCGGTTCAGGCCAGGTTCTGGATCGAATATAAAAAACAGTCAAATGCCCGTCTTCAGTTTGATGAAGAGATGGATATGATTATATATGATCACCTGATTCCTGAGAATAATGATGAAGGAAAAAAATATACTTATATACCCGATGGTGATTATGAAGGCTTTAAATGGCAAAATGGGAAATGGGTACATATAGAAAAAGTATTCACCCAGAAATTGAAAGATGGAGAAGCTCCTGTAGGAATGCCAATGGGTGAAGATAAACTGGGGCAAAAACTTGTACCTGATAAGAAACCAAATAAGCCAAAGAACTGATCCGGACTCTCTCTTCCGGTAATTCCCCAAAAAACTTCAGACGTCTTTATACTTGCCAAGGATTGAACAGATCGGTCGATTTACCGATCCATTCAATTCAGTAGGCGGTTAAAAGCAGAGGTTAATTCGGTTAGCTACGGCTGATAAAGACAAAGTAAAAATAGCACTGCCCTGTTTTACCGCATACGTGAAAAACACCCTATTTCATATTTTTCTGGTTCACATGTATTAATGGACTGATAAAGTCCATTCTCGTAAATATCCCTGATTTATTCATCGGCAATAAGAGTTGCTTCGTCGAAAACGCGCAAACCACAGGCTATTCTAATTCGACTGGAAATCAAAGTTTTATAACTTACAGCTTGATAAATCACGTATTTTTTCCACCTACCCTGCTTGTTTCCCATGATTCGCCACTGTAGTTTTGCTATCGATCAGTCGTAAGAATACGCAAATTTTACTAAGTACTTTTCGACCGATTCCTCAACCCTCTAAAAAGAAAACGATGGCAAATCTGTACCCCTTGAAGTCGACTAAAAAAGTAGTTCTGTTCATTTCCTTATTTGTACTTTCTGCTCAGATGCTTCTTGCACAGTGCCCTGCGGGCTCAGTTAGTGCAGTTAATAACCAAACCTACGGAAGCGGTCAGATTGTATGTGTATCAGCTGGATTTACTGGAACAATTACATTAAATAGCGGCTCACAGCTGGTTATTAATAATACAGGCAACTTTACCGGAAAAATAACTTCAAAAACCGGTTCTTTAATTACCGTTCTGGCAGGTGGAACATTTACACCGAGCCAGGTTAATAATTTTGCGGGCAAACTTGTTAATAGTGGAACAACCACGCTGGGAAGCGCTGCCAGTGTCGCCAATGGCGCTTCTTTTGAAAATTCAGGCACAATGAACCTGAACAACGGAATCAACCTCTACGGTACTGGTGTTGACATAAAGAACCTCGACTATGGCCAGATGAACTTTAACTTAAATATTCAGCTTCCGACAAGTGGGGTTCTCACAAATAATGGAACACTTTTCACAAAGAATCTTACGATTTCATCAGGCGCGAGTTTTTACAACAGCGGCAAGGCATATATAATCGGAAATCTTTCTCTTGACGGTAAACTGGTGAACAACTACCTGCTTGTAATTAAAGGAAGAACAAGCAAACAGGCAAGTGATTCATTAATCAATTATCATAGTATAGTATTCAGTGGTGATGCTGATTTTAACGGTGGAGTGCGGAACGAAGGTATGTTCTGGTTTACTTCAGGCGCCGTGAGATTTAATAATGGCGGTCTGGTAATGAACAATCCAGCGGCTTATATTAGGGTTAACAGTGCAAGTTTCTATAACAATGCAAGTAT
>JAATGW010000482.1 GCA_015654495.1 Chitinophagales bacterium | reverse complement strand
GCATAATCATCAATAAATACCTGATCAGGTGTCTTGATAATATATTCAAACCGCCTTTTTACACCGCGAAATCCTGATACAGCGTTTCGGATCTTATCGTCGGTTATACCTAAACGATGGGCAATACCAATTGCAGCCACACTGTTCTCTACGTTATGAAGTCCACCCATATGCAACTCTACATCTTTCAGCATCCACTGATCCTGCATTACATCAAACAGGTAGGCACCATCGTTGGTGCGGATATTTTCAGCATAAATGGTAGCCCGCTTACTTTTTATACCATAAGTGTAATGAACCGTAGCTTTCAGTTCAGTTTCTCTTTCAAGTCCGGCTTTGCTGAATAAAACACCGCCACTTTTTATTTTTCCGGAAAAAGAAATAAAAGCTTTTTCCATTTCAACGGCTGTTCCATATATATCAAGATGATCAGCATCCATGGCTGATATTACCGCTACGTCAGGATTCAGTTTCAAAAAACTCCTGTCATACTCGTCTGCCTCTATTACACAAACATTATTCGGATCGCTCCAGAAATTGGTATTGTAGTTAACTGAAATACCTCCCAGAAATGCGTTACAACCATAACCCGAATCCCGCAACAAATGTGCGGTCATGGTACTGATTGTTGTTTTTCCATGTGTACCTGCGATACAGATATTGAATGAACCTTCACTTATGATCTGGAGCACATCGCTCCTTTTCATCAGCTCAAAACCATTGTCAATAAAATACTGCCTGATCCGGTTATCCTTTGGAATTGCCGGAGTATATACAACAGCATCGACTGATTTCGGAATTGTTGTAAAATCATCATGGTATTCCACTTGCATTCCTTCCGATTCAAGCTCACGGGTGAGTGCGGTTGAAGTACGGTCATATCCGCTTACTTCCTTACCATTGGCATGGAAATAGCGGGCAAGAGCGCTCATTCCGATACCACCGATACCGATAAAATAAATATGTTGTATTTCATCCAAACGACTCATATTCTAATTAACCATTCCGAGTTTTTTCATAATAGCTGATGCGATCAGTTCGTCGGCATTTCTTACGGCAAGAGCCGCTGCATTTTTATGCATTGATTCCATTCTTGCAGTATCTTTCATAAGCGAAATAATAACCGGGACCAGGGTGGCCTTCGCCTGATCGTCGGGAACTATGATTCCTGCATGTTTTTTTTCCATTGTAAGTGCATTCATTGTCTGATGATCTTCTGCTGCAAATGGAAATGGTACAAATACAGCAGGCTTTCCTGCAACACAGATTTCCGCGATAGCCATAGCTCCTGCTCTTGATACCACCAGGTCCGAAGCTGCATAGGCATACTGCATGTCTGTAATAAATTCCTGCACACGCACCCCTGTGATTCCTACTGCTGCTTCTTTACCACGATTTGCATAGGGCTTTCCCGTCTGCCAGATTACCTGAATACCTTCATTCCGCAATTGATGCAGACCATGATCCACAGATTCATTTATTGATTTCGCACCAAGGCTTCCGCCAACACATAAAATTGTTTTTTTGCCGGATTCCAGTTCAAATTTTTGAATTGCTTCTTCCTTTGAAACGGATGATTCTGCAATAGCGGCTCTCACCGGATTTCCTGTTTGTATCACATTTGCGCCCGGGAAATATTTTTCCATGCCCTCGGTAGCAACAAAAACTGCAGTCGCTTTTTTACCCAGCATTCTGTTAGCTCTTCCTGCAATAGAATTGCTTTCGTGAATAAAACTGGGTATGCCTGACCGTTGTGCCCAACGCAGAACCGGAAAACTGGAATATCCACCAACCCCGATCACAGCTTCAGGTCTGAAAGATTTAAATATTCTTCGCACCTTAAGGAAGCTCTGGATTATCTTAAAAGGCAAACCGATATTTTTTATCAAAGAACTCCGGTTGAAACCAGCAATATCAAGGCCTTCAATAGTAAAGCCTGCCTGGGGCACTTTTTCCATTTCCATTTTGCCCTTTGCACCTACAAAAAGAAAATCGGTTTGCGGTGCTCTTTTTCTTATCGCCTGAGCAATCGCTATTGCCGGGAAAATATGACCACCCGTTCCACCTCCTGCTATAATGATTCTTTTACCGCTCATCTTCCGATTCAGTATTTTCATCGTTTTCGGCAACCGTTGCCAGTTTACCTTCGATCTGTTCCACATTCCGCGCAACACTCAATATGATTCCGATTGCAATACATGTAAAAAGAAAGGAACTTCCTCCCATACTCACCAGCGGCAGCGTGACTCCTGTTACAGGAAACAGATTCACATTCACAGCCATATTCGCCATTGCCTGGATCACCAGCGTAAAACTTAGTCCCAACGCAAGAAAAGCTCCAAACGCATAGGGGCACCTTTTAAAAATCCGGATGCAACGGAACAAAAATGCCAGATATATAAAAAGTACAAATGCTCCGCCGATCAGTCCATACTCTTCAATGATGATTGCATATATAAAATCAGAATAAGGGTGAGGAAGAAAATTCCTTGCT
>JAATGW010000209.1 GCA_015654495.1 Chitinophagales bacterium | reverse complement strand
TTCCACCTGCATTACATTCCACTTTGGCCCAGCTACCTCTTGTAAACTTGAACTCATGATTGCCCGCATTTAATTTCAGTACAACCGAATTACCTGGAATCCTGTAGCCATCATTATCTGGTTTCCATCCGTTAAAAGAACCTGCCATATATATAGCATCGTTCTTATGCTTTTCAGGAGTTGATTGCAGCTTTATGGTAACATTGAATTGTGCGGAAAGATGTGTAGAAAAAACTAAGAGATACAAAAACAGCGCTTTTCTATTTGCTGCAAATCGACCAACATCCGTCATCAGCGTTTGCAATTGCTGGCGGTGGGAAGCGCTTTTTTTGCCAGCTGCCTTTGTAATGTTGTTATACTGCATCATTCTTAAGAAACTTTTTTAACTTTCTGGCGTATTGGATCCGTTAATAGAACAACGGGTAAGCGAAATGCTTTTTTTGTCAACCCAAGTTTACATAAAAATTGCTTTCACGCCAGTCGGGTTATTTTCAGTTAGTAACAAATTGCAGGCTTTTATTAGTGTGTTGCCTGCTAAGGCGTACAATTCCTGAGCTCCGGAAAAAGTTGTACATTTAAAGACAATGACGAAACAGAAATTCATAGAAACTACGGTTAATGCCCTCAATAATTTGCCGGAAGACAAAGCAAAGGAAATTTCTGACTTTGCAGAATTACTTTTGAAAAAATATGAGGAAACTTATATAACTGAGTCTATGAAAAAGATGGTAGATTCTTCAAAATCTTTTGGATTTCTTCAAAGGGAGCCGGACCTCTATTCTGAAAAGGATTTAATTAAGGTGTACAATGGCTAAGGGCGACATTGTTTAAATAATTTTTCCAGTTACAGATTTGACAGGAAGTAAGCTTAGACCAGCGGTTGTTTTAGTTGAAAGTAAACTTGATCTTGTGGTCGTTTCATTACGACACAATTGAGTTGGAAAGAGTCGACAGATATTCAACTTACTCCAAATACCACGAATAACATAAAGCAAGTATCGCTGATCAGAACCAGCAAACTCGCAACTTTGAATCGGCAATTAGTAAAAGGTTTACTTGGAAAACTAAGTGCTTCAGAATTGGACGAGATCAATATTAATTTGAAAACATTATTTCAACTGCCCTGACACCGCGCAGCAGACAACTTTAGCCTCTGCACAATACGGACTGATGAATACATCCTGATCGACAAGAACATGGATGAGTCCCGATTGACGATCGGGATTCGGTGGACGGGAATTCCAATCAACAATCTGGAATCGGCTTTGGTGTGTAACTTCGACAATATATCTTTAGTCAGCCCCGATTACTATCAGGGTCCCAGCATGTGAAACCTAAAATTCCCGTACTTGCGAGGTAGTCATCGTTGGCGGTAATTCATTCAACCACCTTCAACTGGCATACTCGGACAGCGAGAAATAAATACTTAACTTCACACAATGGCAAAATTGACACGATATAGAACTTTTCGAAGCTTAAAACAGAGCACTTCTGCTAAATCGAAACGTGATGCCAATATTGATCCGATAAAAATTAATGAAGTCGAGAAGTTTATGCTGCTCCTGCAAAAGAAAAAGCCTCACCGAGAAAAAACTACTAAATCTTAGTGGAGAGAAGTCTAACAGAAGAAATCCTGCATGTTTGTAAAGTTTTAAATGAAAATGCTGTACAGTATTTAATTGTTGGTGGTACAGCAGTTGCTTTCCATGGTTATTTTAGGTGGTCGCAAAATCTGTCCGGCGCTCCGGCTGAAAAGTTTGACCTGGATATCTGGTATAACCTCACGTATGAGAATTACTTTAAACTTCTAAAGGCATTAGCAGCCTTAGGTCAGGATGTAACAGAATTCATGGAAGAGATAGAGCCGAAACCACTTAAATCCTATTTCAGATTTGACCTCGAGCAATTCACACTTGATTTTTTGCCAAGGCTGAAAGGGAAGTCAAAGTTTGTACAGTCATTCAAAAAAAGAACTGGTTAATATCAAAGGAATAGAAATGCCAATAATTGGCATTGATGAATTGCTTGAAGATAAAACTGCAAATTCTCGTCCCAAAGATTTAAATGATATAAAGCAATTGAAGTCAAATAAGAAGAAGTGACCTCGTGTACTGCCTCCGACACCTGCCTATGAAGCAATTGCGGCTTCAGAATATCTGCTGATCGAAAATAATTCTCCTCAACTTTTGTATATTAGTTGAGCTACAATAACACGCAACAATTGTAAACCGCAATGGTATGAAAAAAAATAAAAGCCTGCCGTTTGTCAGAAAAGCAAAATCTTTTTTTTACCACGCCAGGTTAATCCTGATTGCTTCAATCGTTTTTGCGATGTGTAAAACGGCAACTAAAGAGGTAAGCATCGGCACCAACGACATAGGAGGAACCGTTACCGGACCCAACGGACCCGAAGCCGGCGTGTGGGTAATTGCTGAAACCTACGACCTCCCTACCCGCTTTGCGAAAATTGTAGTGACAAACGACTCCGGGCAGTACCTGCTTCCTGAACTTCCGGCAGCAAACTACAAAATCTGGGTCAGGGGTTATGGGTTGATTGATTCAGAAAAGAAAGATGTAAAACCCGGTAGCAATCTTGATCTTACTGCCGTTATTGCGCCTTCGGAAAAAGAAGCTGCACAATATTATCCGGCAGGCTATTGGTTTTCGCTGCTGAATGTTCCCGATAAAAGTAAATTTCCTGGTACCGGACCAGGTGGTAACGGGATTTCTCCAAACATAAAAGTGCAGGCTGATTTTCTTCGCAGTATTAAGTCAGGAACCTGCCTTGCCTGTCACCAGCTCGGCAGTAAAGGAACGCGTGAGTTTCAGCCCTCACTTGGAAAATTTACAAGTTCGGTAATGGCCTGGGAGCGGAGATTACAGTCAGGCCAGGCCGGCGGGCAAATGACCAGCGCCACTATGTCGCTTGGCCGCGAACAGATGTTAAGTATGTTCGCAGACTGGACCGATCGGATTGCACAGGGCGAAGTTCCATCAAAGCCAAAACGACCGGAAGGAGTCGAACGCAACGTTGTCATCTCACAATGGGATTGGGCGGATCCAAAAGCCTACCTGCACGATGTGGTGTCAACAGATCGGAGAAACCCAACAACGAATGCGAACGGTCTGCTATACGGTGCTACGGAGTTGAGTACCGACTATCTTCCTGTTCTTGATCCCATCACAAGCAGGATCAGCCAGGTGCCTCTTTCTGTTCTTGACTCCAATGCTCAGTCTGTATCAGGAGATGTAGTGCAACGGTCGGCATACTGGGGCGACACAGCGATATGGAACAGCAAAACCAATGTTCACAATCCTATGTTCGACAAAGAAGGGCGTGTATGGATCACGGCAACAGTTCGACCTTCAGACAATCCCGACTTCTGCAAAGAAGGTTCTGATCACCCGTCAGCAAAAGCTTTTCCTGTTGACAAATCATATCGTCAGCTCGGTGTCTATGATCCTAAGTCAGGGAAATACACTCCGATCAATACCTGTTTCAGCACGCATCACCTCATGTTTGCTGAAGATGCTAACAACACGCTCTGGACCAGCGGTGGCGGGCCGGTGATCGGTTGGTTTGACACAAAAAAATATCTTGAGACGGGAGATGAAAAAGCGGCTCAGGGATGGACTCCGATTATTCTTGATTTCAACGGCAATGGCAAACGTGATGCATACACGGAGCCCGATGCACCAACTGACCCAAAGAAAGACAAGAGAATCACCAAAGGCTTATACGCGTGTTCACCTGCGCCTGATGGGTCTGTATGGGGATCGAGTCTCGGTTATCCGGGTGCGTTAGTCCGGTTAAATCCGGGAACAAATCCTACCGAAACTGCCCTTGCAGAATATTTCGAGCTTCCATTGAATGAAAAGGGTGAGCCGGTGGAAGGATTTTCTCCGCGGGGCATGGATGTGGATCGTAACGGTGTGGCCTGGGTGGCGCTGGCCAGTGGTCACCTTGCCAGCTTCGATCCCAAAAAATGTAAAACACGGAACGGACCAACAGCTACCGGACAGCATTGTCCCGAGGGCTGGACCTTTTACACAGAGCCGCTCCCGCAATTCAAAGGGCTGAATATTCCAGGCAGTGCAGAGTCCAGCTACTATACCTGGGTGGACCAGTTCAACGCATCGGGACTTGGAGAAAATACCCCTATTAATACGGGTAATGAATCTGAAGGTCTTTTGGCATTGAAGGATGGGAAGTGGGTGGTGATGCGTGTACCTTACCCGTTGGGCTTTTATACCAAGTGGATGGATGGGCGAATTGACAATCCTGATGCCGGATGGAAAGGCCGCGGATTATGGGCCACAATAAGCACGCGGGCACCTTTTCACATGGAAGGTGGGAAAGTACACCGAGTAAAGTTTTCAAGTTCCAGGTGAGACCGGACCCGTTAGCGAAATAGAGTTATGCGTGGCCGTTATTGTGTGCGATTGCAGACAGGTAGAATGTTGAATGCAGGTTTTTAAAATTCAGTTTCCATTAATCATTCCAAATAGGCAGGTCTGAAAAAGACGTGTATTCAAAATTGTTTGCAAACTTTTCTCTAAAGACTGTTTAAAGTAATTCGTCAACAACTTTCTGAACTTTTACAATTTAAAAATCCGGAAGTTCTTTTGGAACTTCTGGATGACTGACACAGTTGAAATATCACTGCTTTCATGAGTTATGATGAAGGCGAACTTGGCGGGTGAAAAAATCACTCTTTCCGTGTATTTGGGTTATTCGGATGTGAAGATGGTACGATCTATTTTTTATCTGAACGGCGCGATCATTCGCAGGGGTTCGGGTTACAGCAAGTTCAAATGCGTGCAATTGAAATTCACCGAGCTACCTGACGGATAGCAACGATATGTTTTAATTTTCTTGTTGTTGGTTTTGGAAACATCATAGCCTGGGGAAAAGTGGGCGATCGTTTTTGTATTCATTTTTGGAGATAGTCAAGGGGACTGAGTTGATGTAAGAACTTGATTCTTGTAGCTCGACTAATGTTTTTAAATTATTATTGTCTTTTAGGCTACTTAAAATCGTTTAGAAACGTGTACACCTATTTGTAAACGCTTATATTCGTTTATAAGACGCAGATTGTTCAACAGGATGCCCCGTCAGATACATAACTATCTCGTTTTAAGTATCTTCATCCCCAAAAATCTAACTGACTTTTTAGCTTTTGAAAAACGAAAAACGAACACGTAAGGAAATCATTGACACCCGACTTAAACAAGCCGGATGGAATGTTAGTGACCGGACTCAGGTAATTGAGGAGTTTGACATCATTGTTGACAACGACTTAGTACAAGAAGCAGCGACACCTTACTCTGGACACCAATTCAGCGACTACGTTTTATTAGGTAAAGACGGAAAACCCTTGGCTGTTGTTGAGGCAAAAAAAACAGCGGCGTCAGCCGCTGTTGGTAGGGAACAAGCCAAGCAATACTGCTTTAATATTCAAAAGAAACATAATGGCGAGTTGCCATTTTGCTTTTACACCAATGGAAACGACATCTTCTTTTGGGACTTGGACAATTATCCACCGAAAAAAGTTTATGGCTTCCCAACTAGAGAAGACCTAGAAAGATATTCCTACATACGTAAGGCAAGAAAGAATTTAGCTGGCGAATTAATCAATACTAAAATCGCAGGACGGGATTATCAAATTGCTTCTCTTCGTGCAGTTATGGAAGCTATTGAAAATCGTAAACTGAAATTTTTATTAGTAATGGCTACAGGCACAGGCAAGACCCGAACCTGTATAGCTTTAGTTGACACATTAATGAGAGCAGGTTGGGCTGAAAGAGTTTTATTTCTGGTTGACCGAATTGCTTTAAGAGACCAAGCATTGGACGCTTTTAAAGAATACTTACCGAATGAACCACGATGGCCAAATCAACAAGAAAAAGAACTTGCTACAGACCGTAGAATTTATGTTTCTACTTATCCAACTATGTTGAACATAATAAGGGATGAAAACAAAACGCTGTCGCCGCATTTGTTTGATTGAGTTGT
>JAATGW010000784.1 GCA_015654495.1 Chitinophagales bacterium | reverse complement strand
GTGTACCGGCGATAGTTGTTGCAGAAGATATTTTTGTGAATGAATTATTTGCAAATCCGCGTCCTTCCAGATAAGTACGGTCATACACATTACTCTGAAGTGTGTTACCCACCAGAATGCCGAATGAACTTTTATTAAAACGTTTCTGCCAGGAAAGCGTCTGTTCATTCAGCCAGCTTGAATTTTGAGTTATGCTGGATGTTGCAAGACCATTCGGACTTCCGGAGATCAGATAGCTGTTCCAGTATTCTGATTCATTATAGTTATTATAATCAACACCCCAGCTCGAACGGAATTTCAATCCCGGAACTATCTCTGCATCCAGGAATAAATTTCCTATATATCGCAGGCTGATAGAATTCACGTCGTAATACTGTTGCAGCAATGTGAGGTTATCAAAACCCGCGCGACCAACAAGTACGCCCTGTTCATTGTAAGGAGACAGATAGGTAGGTGTATGCAGGGCAGCCTGCAAAATTCCTCCGGCCGGACCATCACCCGCACGACCCTGATTACGATAGGCACGTGTGATAATATTACTTGTCCCTATCAGTACTTTGTCATTGATCTTCTGGTCGAGGTTTAATTTAAAACTCGCCCGTTCAAAACTGATGGGAGTTAAAATAGATTCCTGTTTGTTATAACCGCCGCCGATATAATATTTGGTACCGTTATTTCCACCACTCAGCGAAAGATTAATATCATACAGCTGTGCCGTGCGGAATGCCTGGTCGAGGCGGTCATAGGTCTGCTGTTCTTCAGGAAGCCCACGTCCTCCTTCAGCCACCGGCCGGAAAGGTTTTTTTGCAGGATCACCGCCGGTATTTACCCAGTTTTCGTTAACCAGCTGCGCATGTTCAGGACCGGTAGTAAGGTCCCATAACGGTGGCGCCCATGCGCTGCCGATAGAAGCATCAAGGTTTACCCTGGCCCGCTGGTTGAAATTGCCCCTTTTTGTTGTAACAATAATAACTCCGTTTGCTCCCCTGGATCCATACAATGCAGTAGCATCAGCATCCTTCAGTATCTCAATCGTCTGAATATCCGAAGGATTAATATCGGCAATTGGCGAAGTAGCCTTACCCCCTGTATTAAGTGTCTGTAAACTGCTGCTGTTAATAAAAACACCATCTATTACATAGAGTGGTGTATTATCAGCGTTGATAGACGTAGCGCCCCTCAACCGGATATTCACTACTTCGCCAGGCACACCGGTGTTGGAAGTAACCTGAACACCGGCAGCTTTCCCCTGTAGTTGCGCATCAAAACCGCCCGCGGGTATATTTTTTGTTTCAGCAGGATTTACCTTGGAAACAGAACCAATAAGATTTTTCCTCGTACGTGTTCCATACCCTACTACCACGACTTCATCCAGTGCACCGGTACTTTCCTTTAATATTACCGTAACCGGTTCAGAACTGGCGATTGTAACATCCTGTTTAATAAAACCGATATGACTCACTGTAATCACAACCGGAAAATGCTGACCGGTAAGAAATGAAAAACCGCCCTTCTTATCAGTAATGACCTCATGTGTGGTACCCTGTATATGAACAGTGGCGCCAGAAAGAATGGAATTCGTTTTTTCAGCTAAAATTTTCCCCGAAAGGGTGATGTTATTTGCTTTAGCACTGCTTTCACTGCCGGTGGTTTGTGCAGAAACTGATAAATGGATCAGGGCAATCCATACCACCATTAATAATAATTTCTTCATTAGATTTGCTTTGGTTAAATGAAAAGGCGATAGCCTGTGACGCTAATCACTTGCTGTTATACCGGCCTCGTTTAATCCGGCCGGAACTGCGCAAACAGTATTCCGGCCATTTTTTATAGTGAATCACCAGCTGCTTCGCTAAAAGCTGCTGATAATATTTTCTTCTCAGGGACCTGCCCGTTCACGTCTATGGACGTTGAATCTATCTGAAATGTTCATTGAAATTTGCTTTGTTATTAAGATCAGTTGCTTTTCCCGTTATAGCAGCAGATCCCGGAAATTAAATCAGGCAGTAATCGCTTAAGAATTCCAGAAACATAACAGCAAAAAATCAGCACCGGATCTTAATCATCAAACTCTTCTCTGCATACCAGCGCTTCGATTTTTGGGTCGGGACACAAATATAGGGCAAATGTCTACTAAAATAGTAGACTTAATAAAAAAATATTTTCCCGCCGGAGGTGGGGAAAATATCCGATAGAATTCGCGGATAAAAAAACAAATTTTCCGATCCTTTTATGCAGTGTCAGAACACCGGATATTCCTGCGGTTCGGGCTGCAGCTGTCCTTTCACGAGGGCTGCTATCTCAGGTATTACAGCAATCTCCGCTTCACCAAACTGCTTTCCGGATAATGCCAGCAACAGCATTTTTTCTTTGATCCATTCGGGGGAGGCAGGTGTTGATCCTTGCATTTTTTCCAATGCAAGCAGTCCTGTTTCAGCAGCTCTTGCGAGATGGAAGGAGAGACTATCAACCGTAGTTCTTGCCGCAGGCAGAATGCTTTTCTGTTTCAGTAAATCCGATTGTTTTTTCCATTCATAAAGTTGTGCCCTGATGAGATTGGCAGTTGCAGAATCTTTATTACTGAGAAACAGGCTCACATTCTTCCTGAATGCACGTTTTACTTCCGAATCACAAAACAGTATATCTGAAACGCCATTAACCGGTGAAGTCTGCGCAAGGGACGCGGGATTAGCAGTCATTTTCGCAGACACTTTTTTATAACCCTTAATTGGTGTAACAACATCTGCAAGTATTTTCAGGTTAGTGATATCGTTATTTCCTGCAAGGCGCCGAAGACCCCGTTCATATATACTGTATAATGCAAGGCCAGCCTCATCCAGCTGTTTACCTGTAACAAATAGTCTCCGGTAAAAATCTTCAACATCTTTATTCCCAACCGGTGACCAAAGCATTTCAGCGATGGCAGCAGCCCTTGGCCAGGCACGTATTTCAGCATTATGCTGATCGGCAATTTCAGTCCATAATGCTCCCTCACCACCTAAAAATCCAGGCGCGATGCCGTAGCCAGCTGAATCCGGGATTAATGAATTATACCGGTGTATATAGGCGGGCATAAACAAATCAAGATAAAACCCCCTGGAAATTAAAATCGGGTGACCCTGGGCGTAAGCCTTGTCTTTAACACTGCCATTATTCCAGACCTGGACGGTTACCTCCTTCGGCAGGTCATCTGAAAGAAGTTCTTCCCATCCAATGGTTTTCTTTTTATGTTTGGCCAGGATCTGCTGAACCCGCTTTACAAAATAGGCCTGTAAAGCATGTGTATCTTTCAAACCTTTTTCGGTCATGAACGCAACAATCTTTGGATTCTGTTTCCAGGCAACTCCATTTACTTCATCTGCCCCGATATGAAACCAGGGTGAAGGAAATAAGGTAGCCATTTCGCCAAAAAACTTATCAAGAAAATCATAGGCAGCATGTGATGACGGATCAAAAGCAGGTGTCGGATAGTTGTTAATCATCTGCATGATGTCCATGAGTCCCGGTGCTTTGCCATCAGGTCTGGGCGCAATTTTAAAACGCGGACCGGGCTCATAGGGACCGGGAGCGCTTGCCAGAGCTGGATATCCGGCAAACCAGCTGGTAGTATGGCCCGGCATATCAAACTCAGGTACCACCAGGATTCCCCTGTCAGCAGCATAGCTTACCAGTTCCCTGATCTGCGTCTGTGTATAGAAATCACCATCAGAACCTTTGCGCTGGAGATCGGGAAAAATTTTTGACTCAATACGAAACCCTTCATCATCACTGATATGAAAATGAAATACATTCAGCTTTACAGCTGCCATTGCATCAAGGTGCCTTTTGATCTGTTCAAAAGGAATAAAATGACGCGAAACATCGATCATCAGTCCGCGCCAGGGGAACCTCGGCTCATCAGTAATCTGAACCAGGGGAAAATAATAACCCTCCGCATCCCAGGATACCAGCTGAAGTAAAGTTTCCATCCCGCACAAAGCACCGATGGTTGTCCGTGCCCTGAGTTGAATTCTCTTATCTGTTATTTCGATCGAATAGCTTTCATTCACACCCTGCGCCACAGGTTTTCTTTCACTGACTTCTATTTGAAGCGCAGCTGATGGGTTATTGACCGGACCCGTTATTTTCTGAGGTTTGATAAATAATATTGTTCTCCGGTTCAGGGTTTGTAACATCCTGTTGGCTGCCTTAAATAAGACAGTATCTATTTTATCTGCGGATAGGGCAATACTAAAATCTGCTGTCAATGGAAAACGGCCGGTCCCTACTTCCAATTTCCGGGGTTGCGGCATCAGGCTGATACTATGGGTTGATTGGGCATTCAAAAATTCTATCCCAAAAAAGAATACCGCGAAAAAAATAAAATATTTCATTTCAACATTTATTGCTTGTTTGTAAAAGAAGTCAGTGAAGGATTTTTCTCAATAACAGAAAGCCCTTTTGAGGTACAGATGCCGCGTAAATAAACTCCAATTGTATTTTCTGCAATGTCAAAAGGCGAGAGTTTCAGATGATGGAATTCATTGCTTCGGGCAAAAGACCTGTACAGCAGCATAATCGTTTTGAACATTACGGGTACTGAAACCTCTTTCCTGAAATAACCTTTGGCTATTCCTTCATTCATGGCAGCGATCATTACCTGGCTGTATTTATCAGAATTTTTTTTGATGATTTTATCCTGCAGATCAGGATAGTAGTAATTCAGGTCCTGGTAAAAAACCACGTTTACGCCGAAATCAGCCTGCACGGACCGGATAAAAACCTGGAAGATGAGGATTAAGGGATCTTCAATCTGAGACTTCATTTCTCCGAATGCTGTGTAAAGATCTGAATAGTGCTGCACCAGGCATTTTTCCAGCAATGATTCCTTGTTACTGTAGTACTTATACACGGTTTTTGTTGAAATTCCCATGGGTGCAATAAGCTCCTGAATGGTCATTTTCCTGATCCCGTGTTTGAGGAACTGTTGTAAGGATGTTTTCAAAATCTCTTCTTTCATAGCCGGTGGAAAAGATTAGATGTATTATATTTTCCACAGCAAACATAGGAAAATAATAATTAAATAATATTTTCCAGAGATTTTTCCCGGCAGCCATCGGCGGTTTACGGCGAATCACACAACTGCATCCGGATAGACGGAGAATAAGAGTACCCTGTAAAAAAGGGAAACCCGGGTCCGAAATGTACAATAGAACGCAGCATTTGCAGATGGATTCGTTCTTTTACATGGATAGTTTTGATAAACAGCAATTCTGCTTGCTGAAAATAAAAGCAACAGATCCTGCAGGATTCATCACTTTTAAATGTCAGGATATGATCAGGACTTAATCCGGAACAACTGTATTCGTAAGGGGTGCTAATTTTGTATGCAAAGGATTTCCGCATTAGCACCTCCGAACCAGTGCGGAAAGAAAATGCGGATTATATAGATACATGGCTAAGAAAATTATATTTGACTTTAGCAGCAGCCGAATCGGCTAATCAGCTCAGTAAATATGAAAGCAACAATCAGCATAACACATATTGATACGGCCTGCGTCCTGCTTGAAATAAACGGATACAGGATTCTTACTGATCCTACATTGGACGAGGCAGGAAAACTTTATTACCACGGATCAGGATCATTTTCCAGGAAAACAGGAAGTCCTGCAATTAATGATTCAGACCTGCATGATATTGATCTGGTTCTTCTCAGCCATCACCAACACAAAGATAATTTTGATATCCGTGGAAAAGCCTTTGCATTGACTGTACCTATAATCATTTCCACTGAAGCTGCCAGCAGGGAAATTTCAGGCATCACAGGACTTGATAACTGGGAATCCATTGAAATAAAAACGCCAAAAGTGCCCGGTTTAAAAATCACAGCGACACCGGCTCAACATCATCCCTGGTGGATTCCCGAATTTGTCGCAGGAAAAGTGATTGGTTTTATTATCGAATTTGATGGCCAGGAAAACGGCGTTATTTACATCTCAGGTGATACCGTTTATTTTAAAGGAATCGATGAAGTGGCGAAAAGATTCAGAATTGATACCGGGATTTTCCATGTTGGCTCTGTGCAATTCCGTTACCTCACCGGCTTCGGTCAGTATACGATGGATAGTAAAGACCTGATCAGGTCTGCAGAAATTCTCAATCCAAATACAGTAATTCCGATACATCACAAAGGCTGGTCGCATTTCAAAGAGAAAGAAACCGCGCTCCACATTGCTATTCGAAAACTACCCGCGTTACTAAATAAAACTATTTTTCTTAGTTCGGGTATCCCAACCCGTTTGAACTAAGTATTTCAGGGCCGTCAGGCCCGGTGCAATCTATTTAGACGGGTTGAAACAAGGCGGGAAAAATAAAACATAGAAAATTCAAGTGCCGTAGGCACGCAAAGATGTCTCTACCATTTTAAGATTGACGACAAATAATTTTAATTCTATTATGCAGGTATTTGCCTGGGTATAGAATATTTCAATTGAATGAAAACCGGGAAATCAAAAAATCACGTGTGGACTTCTTAATCGCTCCTACGGAGCTTGATTTCTCTTATCCATTTGTTTACAACGGGCTGAAGCCCGTTGCTATTGATTGCACCGCACCTTCGGTGCTGAACAGATTCGGAGACGCTGATAAACTTGGAAACTTAAAATATTTTTATGATCCTTTCGCCGCTCCTGCGGAGCTTTAAATTTAATTCCATTTTAACTACAAATGGCTATAGGCTATTTTTATTATAAGCTCCGCGAACACGCATTGAAAATTTCAAGCCCCAAACTATCGATGTCCTCAAAAATTATCACGATTTACGAATTTATTTCAGGGCCGTCAGGCCCGGTGCAATAGCGCCGGGTTTCAACCCGGCGGATAAATAAAGAATACAAAATTCAAGTGCCGCAGGCACGCAAAGGGAAATCTCACATCTGTACCAACGCGAGATTGCATCAGGCTTTGAGTTAAAAGAGATTTCCGGATAATCGTTTCCCGGTTTAATATTTTATACTTAATGCCTTTCACTGTAGCCTGACCACTAGACAGGTTCTACTGTCTTCCGCCTACTACTATAAAACGTCTTTCTTTTGCCGGTAAGGGGAGCCGGAAAGCAGGCGGGATAAAAAAACTTTGTATATTTCTTCATCATCCCGCCTTTCCTGCAGAAAAACTATATACTAAAATCAACATGAAGATTTTTCTAATCTGCTGCCTCCTACTCACTGGTTTAAATTTTCAGGTTATTTTTCACTAAAACAGTGGCTTCGCGCTAATAGTGAGACGGTCTACTGTCTGAAAGAGCAAGAGTAAGAGGAAAGAAACAGTAACAGGAACGGGAAAGAACGCTTAGCCCAAATCTCCAAACGCCGGCTGTTCTCTTTTGCCTTTTGCCTTCTTCCTCATCTACCATCTTCCTAAGCACTATAAACTAAAAACTATAAACCAACTCTCTTCTGCCTGCTTCCTCAATCAACTGAATATATATAACATCAGGTACCAAATAGCAATTGCTTACGGCATCATCACCAACTAATTTCAATTATTATTAAAAGCCTAATCAAAAACAATGAAAAAGAAAAATCAAAAAAAGCTTAACCGGAGACCGGCAATTCTGCTGATCGCATTTATTGCCTTTATGGCTTCTTCTCTTGTCTTGGATGCTCAGGTAAAAAATATAGTATTGGTACATGGCGCATTTGCCGATGGCTCGGGATGGGAGGCAGTATATAAAATACTGAAGAAAAAAGGCTACAATGTGAGTGTTGTCGGCAATCCCAATACAGGATTGCAGGATGATGTAGCAGCAACAAAACGGGTTATTGCGCGTCAGGACGGCCCGGTGATTTTAGTAGGTCATTCCTATGGTGGCGCTATTATCACTGAAGCAGGTAACGATCCAAAAGTAGCAGGCCTTGTATACATTGCCGCATTTGTTCCTGATGCAAATGAAACGCTTTTAAAACTATTGCAATCAGGGCCGCCTGCACCCAATTCCGGAATACTTCCTCCGGATGAAGCTGGATTTATCTGGTACGACGTAAAAAAATATCATTCCGGTTTCTGTGCTGATCTTCCAAAGGAACAGGCTGATTTTCTCGCCGCTTCACAGATTCCCGTTTCGGCTACTGTTTTCGGTTATGAAATTGCAAGTCCCGCATGGAAGTCCAAACCAAGCTGGTATATAGTTGCACAGGATGATCAGACTATCCCTCCTGACGCTGAACGTTTCATGGCAAAAAGAGCAGGTGCAAAAGTGACTGAAATAAAAGCAAGCCATCTTGTTTTTATGTCAAAGCCCGCTCCTGTTTGCGATGTCATTGAAACCGCAGCAAAGGGCACGGGAAAATAAAATTGCTTTCAAAAGAAAAATAAAATTTATGAAAAGAAAGGCAACAGCGGTATGGAAAGGCACGGGAAAGGAAGGCAGCGGTAACCTGTCAACGCAAAGCGGAGTTCTTGAACATACCCCATATTCATTTAACAGCAGGTTTGCCGACGGAAAAGGTACGAACCCTGAGGAACTACTTGCTGCGGCTCATGCAGGTTGTTTCACTATGAAACTAACCTTCCTGATTTCTGAAACCGGATTTGTACCCTCCGAACTGGAAACAACTGCGATAGTCAATTTTGAAAATGGTACAACAATTACAGCTTCACACCTGGTTATCAGGGCAACTGTACCTGGCATCTCAACAGAAGTTTTTTCGGCATGTGTGAACGATGCCGAAAAAACCTGCCCGATCAGCAAAGTGCTGAACGCAACAATCAGTTCTGAATTCACACTCAACGGTTAAACAAAATCAGGAGAAAAATGAAAAATATTTTATCCGGAATAATCGCAACGGCTGTCTTGCTGAGCAATAGCAGTTGCGATTCTAAAAAAACATCCGGAACTGAACAAAACAATATACCAGATATGAAACAGGAAATTCCGGT
>JAATGW010000136.1 GCA_015654495.1 Chitinophagales bacterium | reverse complement strand
TATGAAAACCAGGCATCTGAAGGCTGAGTTAGTGGCCTTAAAGACTGACGCATCTAAAGATCAAAAAGCAGTTATTGATTTGATCCTTAGAATGATTGATTGCAAAAAAGCTAAACGCGGCGAACTGCTGGCTGAATTAGCGAAGCTGAAGGCTGTTCCTTCGAACAAGTCCATCAGCCAAAAAGCGCAAAGCGCCATGATTAGGTGCGTGGGTATGCTTTTAGAACACGAAGCTCTCTCACAATTCCTCCATTTCTTTAAACAACTGTTTAGGAAATGAGTCGGCAGCTCTTGTGTAAAAATATTGTATATGGATTACGGAAAGACTATTGCCTCCTTCCGTGCCAAATGGGGCATCGATCAGAAGGATCTTGCCAAAGCCATCGGCGCGAGCAAGGCCTCAATTTCCCTTATTGAAAGAGGCCTGCGAAGGCCAAGCAAAAATATGCTCACTAAAATTGCGCATTATTTTGAAGTGACCCCCTTGTTCCTGTTTTTGGAGGTTGTTAAAGACAATGGTCAGTTAAAGGGGAAAAAGGCAAGGGAAGCCTATCAATTGCTCGGGCCCATGATCGAAGATATCTCCGATTTTATGCAATTGCCATCGGAAACCGTTCCCGTTAGAGAACAACCCAGAAAGAGATTGAATAAAGTGCGCAAAAAGAAACCACCTTCTAAGGCCAAAAAACGAATTTCTCTGTAAGTATTTAGTTATTCATATTTCCCTTCCTAACCACCGCCCCTTAAATTCGGATCAGCCATCATCCTTTCAATCTCCGCCACCAGATTCTCCACACCCTGTCTTATCTGCAGAACATCAGTGGAGCGCAGCATTTACATACCGGCATACCTTGTGTTCCGACAGAACTTATTGCATTTCGTTTACGGATAGGCTAACCTGAAATGGAATTAATTCTGAAAGAAAATATCCGGATAAATAAACCACGGGAAAAAGGAGGTAATGTTGAAAGTGTTGATACAACTGTGCAGGGAAAGAGTATTATTTTTCCTACCGATGACAAGCCATCCAAAAAAGTCATAAAAAATATTGGATAATTGCAAAGGTGCAATATATTGACCTCCGCCACCCCTGCAAAAAAGTCGTTAGGCACCTTGTTCGTTTGCAATGATTTAAGGACACAAGGCATGGTGCCAAAGGTGCCCGGACGGCAAGTTGAAAATTAAAATCATTGCCGGCAGACTCTTACGTAATCTGGCCCGGAAGTTTGTTAAATCATCAGTAACAACAGGACAATCTGAATTAAATGACTTTTCCGCTTATTCTATGGGGCTATCGCCAATTACTATAAAATTTTGTTTTTATCATCAGATTGTTGTAATATTTTTATCTGCATTACTGTAGAAATACTCAGGGCTCTTTGTTTTGCCAGTTCCGCTTTTTCACCGGAGAAGATTTCATCTACAGTTGACGTAAACAAATTTGTCCATTGTTGAAAATGCTCAGCACTTAATGGAACTATCTGGTTAAGGCGGCGATGTATTTCCATTGGGTTGCCGGTATAACCGCCAATATAAAATAATGTGTTCTCCCAGAAATCATACATCCTGGGTAAATGCAGCTCCCAGTTTACTTTCATAACATCATTAAAAATAAATCCGATCAAAGGATCTGCTTTCACCTTATCATAAAAGCGGTTGATCAGCAGTTTAACGTCTTCTCTGTTTTCAATATCTTTTTTCATATGGGTAACGTATAAGGATAATTCCTTCTCAATTTCGGTAAGCTGTTGTTCACTACATAGTTCCTGGATCAATGGAAAAAAATTTCTTTCTTCTTTCCGGATATGTTGCTCCAGGGCGTGACCTAGTTTGTCCAGGTATGGTGCGAGGTCTTTGGTATTTTTTATTGCTTCAAACGATGACCTTAGTTCCTTGTGTTCCTCCGTTATTTCTCCCGCCATTTTATCAAGATCAGCATTGGTTCCTTTTATTTTCCTTATAACCACTTGCTCTTCTTCCTCAAAATGGGTTTTTAATTTATCCTTATAAATCCGACCGGCATAAGCAGCTTTTCCGTCGAGGTCAGTTGGCAGTCCTTTATACGCCGCTGCCCCTTTTTTAAGTAGCTGCGCAAGTATGAGTGCATCATGGTGCTCCCGGGATAAAATCGCCAATGAAGAATGTCTTTTCATAATTTGTTTAAAGGTCCTTACGATTGAATTTATAAGCAGACAACCATACAGGTACTACTATCCAAAGCAACATCAGGCTGAATGAAAATGTCACTCCGGTATACGTACCAAAAAAATCCTTAAAGATCGCACCGGTGTAACCCATCATCGAGGATATATCCATTTGTATCAGGATCATGATCCTGCCCAGATCAACCGGGTTAAATGCCGCTACCGCGATCATCGGTTTTTCCAGCGGGTAATCTGCAAACTGGAACAACAGGAATAATACCAATCCGTCAAAAAGCAAAGAAAAGTATAACCACAACAAAATAGCAACCCCGATACCCCTGGCTTTATCCCTTGTTTTTACAACTGCAAGCATTGCAATGGCGGCAAAGATGATGCTGAGCAAAACACCCATAGCAATCATCATAAACCCGGTTGTATTGGCCTGGTATAATAAAACCGGAATACCTGCACCAATGAAAAAAGCCAGGGATAAGGAGCCTGCCAGTCCGGTAAACAAACTCAGCCAGATCGTTTTTCTTTTTAGCGGCTGGCTCACCAGCAGTTCAATAAATTCAGCACTATTGTACACGTAAATGGTAGAAAAAATAATAGACACCAAAGGCACAATGATGAGTATGATATTTAGTAAACTCAATAATCCTTTGCTGGTATTATCTTCAAGACTGAACATACTGAAAGAAGTAATGAACAGGAAAACAGTATAGACTAATACAATTCTGTTGCGCAGGATATCGGCCATTACATATCGTATAATTTTATTCATTTCAATCTTTTAACCATAAAATGAGCGATGGCTTTATTGAGTTTCTCTTCACCGGTATCTGCACGTAATTCCTCAATACTTTTATGAAAACAAACCTGTCCTTCCTGCATATAAATCACCTGCGTTATCAGATCATCAAGTTCACTTAAGATATGAGAAGTGATCAGGATGAGTCTACCCATTTTATTCTCCGTTATTATTTTTTCTTTCAGGATTTCAGAAGCAACGGGGTCAAGGCCTGCTGTTGGTTCATCCAGTATTAATACCGACGGACTAAATAAAAATGCCAGTGAAGCACTTACTTTTTGCCTTGTGCCGCCTGATAGGGTCCGCATTCTCTTATTCATCAATGCCTTTAGCTCAAAAGCATTTATCAGGTCTTCATCCAGGATAGCTTTATCGCCGCGGATATCTTTCATCATATCAAGTACATGCCCGATCGTCATATTATCGGGGTATCTGCCGGTTTGCGGCATATAACCAATCTGTTCGCGGTATTGCCAGTGATGCAGTATATTGTTCCCGTTGAATGTAATGAAGCCGCTGTCCTGTACTACAATACCCAGGATGGTTTTGATCAGCGTTGTTTTGCCGCTGGCATTAGGTCCTATCAATGCAATACATTCACCTTTATTGCAGGTAACCGATACGTTATCCAGGGCTTTCAGTTTTCCAAACTTTTTTGATACATTACTTGCAATGATCATTCTGTTTTTTGTAGTCTTTTTTCATAAATCAATTAAAATAGCTGCTTCATCATAGGGTGTTCATCTTTCAGGTTTTCCGGTGTAATACCCGGCATTATCTTTTCGGTTTTATCCATCAGGGTTGTAATAAAGCTCCTGAACAACATCATCGCCGGAGGATTTCTTTCTATGATCATCGAATACAAGCTAACAGGCCGGTAAGGTATATCACCAGTTTTATCTTTATTAAGATCGTATCCCTCATATTTATCCCAATAGTTATTGCTAAATGAATTCAATACCAGGGAACCATTGGTGCCCACATCGAAAGTATTTCCTATGAAATTATTTTTTGAGACTATAATATCCATGCAACTGGCCTGTATTTTCAAACCCCATCCGTTATCCTGAAAATTATTTTTCTCCATCTGTATCCTGCTGGCTCCCTCCATTAGAATACCGGTCGTGTTTTTCACAAATAGGTTATTGTTGATATAGCTATCGCTTATTTCTTTCAGGAGTAAACCATACGAACCATCTCCCCAATTTTCTTCAAAATAATTATGAAACATTTTCACATTATTGGAAAACATTACTGCAACTCCTGCACCATTGCTTTTAAAAATATTGGTAATGTATGCATCGTTATTGGAAAACATAAAGTGCAATCCATAACGTATGTTTCCGACCGAACTATTACGCCAGATAATCGAGTTGGTTACAAACTCAAAATATATACCATCACGATGACCCGAAATGGAATTGGCAATAATCCTCATACTGTCGCCTTTCCAGCAATGAATTCCATTTCCGCTCTG
>JAATGW010000431.1 GCA_015654495.1 Chitinophagales bacterium | reverse complement strand
TTCCCATGATTTGTTTTGAAGAAATGTAGAATCAAATTGATTTGATAGTGAAATTGATCCAATAATTTCTGCATTAGTTTTTTTTCGAAACAATGAAATCGAATCTCGATAGTAAAAATTGAACATTGGAAAAATCAGAAATTTATTCCATGCAATCTATAGGAAAATGCCGATTGTTTTAACCCATTTAAGGCAAACCCGAATTATACCTAGAGGAATCGAGTTTAAAATTCATTTCTGTCTTCAATTACCAATCAATCAATTAAAATACCTCATCGCCACATCTCCCACCCATTCTCCCATCTGCACTGGAACTGCATTTCCAATTAACTTATACGAACTCCTTTTATTCTCAAATTTAAAATCATCAGGGAAACCTTGCAAACGCGCATACTCGCGTACTGAGAAGGGTCTTAGACCATAACGTGAAGCCGGATCTTTTACTAATCTTGTACCAAGGTCTTTTGAATAATGAGCGACACAAGTGGGCGCAAATGATCCATTCACTTCCGGATCAACAATGATCGGCAAGTCACGATACTTGCCTTGAATTCGATTGACAACATATTCCGGCATATCGACTAAAGGATTCTTTTCTAGAATGTCTTTCAATCTAGGCCTATTTCTCATTTCTCTTGGTTCCTGAATATGGAAGTTCTTTTTAGTTCCAAAAAGTATCAATCTCTTTCTTCTTTGCGGTAACCAATTCGCGGCATCTATTGGACAAAAAATATTTACATAGTAATTGGGCAATTTTGTCATTGCTTCCATTACAACTCTGAATTTTCTCATTCCGGGCACATTTTCAACTACATACATCTCTGGTTGCTCAATAGCAATATGTCTAAAAAAATGAAGGAAAAGGTCATCGCCAGTTCTGGTTCCATGTAAGTCTGCAATAGGAGAATATTTTGTACAAGGATATGTGCCAACAATGATATCGGATTTAGGCTGTTCTAATACTGTCTTGTCCTTGATATCAACATTTAGAACATTGTGAGAAAAATAATGATTGTTCAAATTCATACAAGCTGTTGCTTCTGAATCCAGATCGAGTGATTGAATCAAATTAACACCAGCACGCATCATTCCAATTTCCATTCCACCGCACCCCGAAAAATATCCTTTGGCCGTTGGTTTGTACATTTTATATATTTTATTGAGGGCTTCAAATATACCAGGGAAAATAACAATACCAAATAAATTAGTATAAAAAAGCTAAATAAATTGGCCGACCTATTTTATTTATTAAAAAGAAAACATAGTTCGCTTGACACTTCAGCATTCGCACCTTAATTTTATAAAAGTGTCTCTATGCACAAAAAACAACTCTGGCTCAATCTTAAGAACTACAATTTCTCTCATCTCGTTTCCCCTAATCTCTGGCAACAATTACAGATCCATTTCAACGGCATCAATGGACCGAACCTCGCGTTTGCATCAAAACTTTCACGTAAACATGGCTGGAAGCAGAATTTTGCCCTGCTGGCCATCCGCGAGTACAAAAAATTCATTTACCTCGGCATTGTGAGCGAATTTCAGGTCACTCCTTCAGAAATTATTGATACTGTTTGGCACGAACATTTGTTATTTACAAAAGCATACCGGGAATTCTGTACCGAAGTAATTGAATACCCTTTTGATCATCATCCGGAACTGATTCCTATTGCAGATCAGACAGATAGTTTTCATGCGCAGTATCAGCAAACCCTTGAGCTGTACACAACAGAATTCGGAATCGATCCACCGGAAATCATCTGGGGAAAACCAAAATTCGATCTGAAACTGATCGATCAGAAATTGGTAAGGCAGGTAAGTCAGAAAAAACAATCGGGAACAAATACAGACTTCGATAACAGCATTCCATTAATCAGTTTTTTTACTGCAGAAATGTTGGTGTTTTCTTCAGTTGATTATCCCGAATTCAATGCAGGTGATTTTGGTGGCGGCGGAGCAGGCTTATCCTGGGGCGATGGTAACGATTCAGGGGCCGACAGTTCCGGAGGAGATAGCAGTTGCAGTGGATGTAGCTCAGGATGTGGTGGTGATTAGTGTAACGTTCAACGTTTAACGTTAAACGTTACACCTCATATCAGAAACTCCTCCACATTTTCCCTTGTCACCACATGCCCCTCAGCATCCGGGTATGCATTCCGAAATGCACGGCTTACAACACCTTTAGCCTTGTGATTCCATTTGCATTCAAAGGCGGTCAGCTTATTGCCTGCAGTTTCAATATAATCCACTTCCTGCTGATTGACTGTACGCCAGAAATAGCGGGCTTGCATTTTATCGCCGTTATTCATTTTTTTCAATCGCTCCGTCACAAACCAGTTTTCCCAGAGTTGTCCGATATCTGTCCGTAAATCTGCCTGTGAAAACTGATTGATAACCGCATTCCGTAAACCATTGTCGTAGAAAAAAATCTTCATGCTTTTTTTCAGCTCATTGCGGGGGTTACGACTGAATGAGTGCAACCTGTAAACAATAAAAGCTTTTTCCAGAAGATTAATATATTTTTCTACTGTCTCTGCATTTAACCCACAGATCTGGCCAAGCTCAAAATAACTGATCAGCTGTGCCATTTGAAAAGCAAGGGCCTGAACCAGTTTCTCCAGCTTATCGGGTTTCTGAATTCTTTCCCATGTTAAAATGTCTTTGTACAGATAGCTGTTCGCCAGCTGTTTTATCCGGCCTTCTTCATCTCCGTTTGCATTTATGATATCGGGGTAATAGCCGTATACCAACCTGCGACTTAATAATCTCTTTTCTTCGAGAAGCGAACTGTTATTTACCATTTCACCAAACGATAAGGGATAGAGGTTATACTCCCATTTCCGACCCGTTAAAGGTTCATTTATTTTATTGGCCAACTCAAAGGATGATGATCCGGTTGCAATGACCTTTACATTTTTTATCTGATCCGAAATCAGTTTCAGGCATAATCCGATATTCTCAATTCTTTGTGCTTCATCAATTACGATTGTCGCATTTTTACCAATCAATGCTTTAAGTCTTGTTGAAGTAGGATTTTCAAGCATTGTTCTGATATCGGTTTCATCTCCGTTCCACCAGGCCACCGGTTGTTTAAACAAGGTTTGAATTTCTTCCAGGAGCGTTGTTTTGCCTGTCTGGCGGGGACCAAGGAGGATAATGATCTTTTTATCGGACAGCTTTGCTTCAATAAGGTTTTTTATAGCCCTATCTATCATTTTTCCGGTTTGATCCGTAAATATATTATTAAATTTACGGTTACATACGTAATTTTGCTAGATATTTGGATGCGGGCTATAAATCTTATCATTTTCTTAGATATCCATTTCACCAGCCCAAATCAGAATTTCTTAAATTGCCCTATAAAATATTTCTTATGGGATTATTCGATAAAAGCAAACAGAACGACAAAAAGAAAGGCGGCAAGGGAGCAGGTAAATCAGGTCCGAACCTGCTGAAGGGAAAATCAAATACAAAACCTGCCACACGAAATACAAAACTTACAGGTGGAACGAACAGAGGATCCTGAGGCAGTCTGGAGTCGCGAGTCCTGAGTCGGGAGTCAATACAAAAGTCTTAAGCCTTAAGCCAGAAGTTCTAAGCCAACAGCCAGTCAGGAAGTCGGAGTTTAGGGGTAAAAATGATGGATGATTTATTCCCTCGTTAATGGGTATATATCCAGCCAGGGTCAGGCATTTTCTGGAACTAATTCCACCCGTTCTTCGAAATTCATTTTAAAAAATAGAGCATACAAAAACAGCCGGAAAATTTTCCGGCTGTTTTTTTTATAGAACCTGATCTTCTTTTTATTCTCTTGACGAGCCGACTCAACTGGCTGTTGACTCCCGACTCCTGACTCCCGACTGCTCAAGACTCCAGACTTCTCCTCACGGTTGATAAAACTTCACCGTTCCATCATCCTCACTGCTCACTACCAACAGGCTTTTTCCATTCGGACTATCATTTGAACTGATCAGCAAAATACCTTCAGGAGCATCACCTGTTTTCAACAATTTGATAAATTTCGGACGGGCAGGATTGCTGATATCATAAATAGCCACGGCATCAGCTCTTTCCATTCCCACAAAAGCAAGTGGCTTGCGACCTACCACGCCAAGAGTGATACCTTCCGGTTCAACACCTTTATCATCACTGCGGCCGTCATCATAGTATCCGGCTTCGTTGGTTTTGGCTTCCAGTTCATTTCTGCTGTCAAAAATCAACCCACCGCTGTTCCCGTTCCAAACGCTGAATGACCTTGCACCAAAAGAATATAACTCATCATAATCTCCGTCATTGTCGGTATCACCCAATGTTGTTGTGATATTCAGCCTGCCAAGTTGTTCATCTTTTTTCAAATCGGATGCATTCGGGAAAATGGTGGGATCAAGGATAACCGCATTGTCTTTTATTCTCTTGTTTTCAGCAAATGCATCCCATTCACGAACATCCCCTTCATTCGCCGTGAACAGGTAGGGTATACCGTTATCTTCAGCAACAGCAATCGCGTCGGGCTGATACATTCCTTTAACCCGCCATGGTGAGGGGAGATAGTTATTTTTGTCACTTGGATCAATAATCCTGTCACCGATAGAATAATCTTTAAAGCCAAGAGGGAAAATCTGGGTTATTGTTTTCCCTTTGATATCAATTTTCGCAATGGCATTATTCTCCTGCAATGTAACCCAGGCAGTTTTGGAGTCCTGCGAAACAGTGATATATTCAGGTTCTATATTTGTCGCAAAGCTTGCACCCGGACCAAAAACCCTGAAGCCTTTGCTTTTAAGTGCGGCTTCCTGCCCGGCAAATGCGCTGAAATCAATTGTGGTTGCTGAATAGTTATTCTGAACGCTTATAATACTTACTGTACCCAATGGATCTGCTGAATAATCGGTGCTGGGCTCGCCTTCGTT
>JAATGW010000231.1 GCA_015654495.1 Chitinophagales bacterium | reverse complement strand
ACTTAACCTTCAATTGATGCATGTCAACAAAAGTTCCGCGGGAGGCTCGTTCGGGCTGTATACTGCAGGTCAAACGGGAACGACTGTCACTTTTGGTACCGATATTCTTTTGTAGGTAAGTACAATTTTACAAACAAATTGATTTCGTCCTGATTCCTGCAATCTGATAGTGAAATATGTCATTACTGGTTTAAAAGCAGTTTTAAATAATATAACCAGATGTACAATTTAAAATACAAATCACTGATGCGGTGCTTTTTAATTTCGGCTGCAATAATTACAGCTGCAAATTTTGTAAATGCGCAGGGATCAGGAAAACTTCCCGGATTGTTTTATGATTCCCATTTCCATCTTACAAACTATGTTCAGGAGGGAATTACAGTTCAGCGTTTTCTGGAAATTATGGGAAATGAAGTTCAGAGAAGTACGCTGTTCGGCATACCATTGCAACAGCAATGGTCCTATGGCAACTCAGGTAATTTTGCACCAACCTACTATCTGGCAAGTGATGCGCCTTTATATTATTATTCTTTTACTGACGCCTTTATCGCGATGGCTTACAGATCGCTTTCACAAAAAGATCAGCAGAAGTTTGACCCGATGATTACGGGATTCAATCCTGCAGACATGTACGCCGCGGATCATATCCGACGGGTTCTTAAAACATTTCCCGGCGTGTTCAGCGGCATTGGAGAATTTTCCATTCATAAAGAATTTGTTTCGGCCAAAATCGCCGGTGAAAAAGCATCACTTACAAATCCGGCACTGGATAGCATATTGGCTTTTGCAGCTGAAGCCGGTCTGGTAGTAATTCTTCATAATGATATTGATATGCCTTTCCCCAAGCCAACACAAAAACCCTATTTGCTGGAGCAGCTGGGCAGTGTATTAAGACGCCATCCAAATGCTTCTGTGATATGGGCTCATTGTGGATTGGGAAGAATTGTGCGACCGGTAAAAGAACAATTACAAATAATCGAAGAAGCATTTGCAGATCCCGGATTGAAACATGTGAACATTGATATTTCCTGGGACGAAGTTGCCAAGTATATTCTTACATCAGCAGAAACGATCGAAGCTACAGCTGCATTGATCAATCGTTATCCGGATCGTTTTCTTTTTGGTACAGATGAAGTGGCACCTGCGAATAAAGATGCATACCTGAAAGTATACCGTTTATATGAACCGCTATTGTCGAAACTGAGCGAGGTCAATAAAGAAAAATTATTGAAAGGAAATTATGCACGTCTTTTCGACGCAGCCAGGGTCAAAGTGCGTGCATGGGAGAAGGCAAATGCTTCAAAATAACTTCATTATACCTGACTGGTCCTGATTGAGAGATCCACTAACGAGATCGGAATACCCGGATGCTGGAATCGATATGTATCGGGGATCTTGTTTATGTCAGAAGCTGGATTCCAGCTTAACAAACAGCTTTTTATCGGGTGTCAAAACGATTAGCAGAACGCCTGAGAAATGTTGATCATCGTCCTTTTCGCAGTTTTTCATCAAGTATCATTTAAATTAGGATACAGCAAAGCTATTGCGGGATGATGATGCTGAGCGATCTATGATAGTGTCTGCCGTTTAGAATAGAACGTAGGCCAAGTGCTAATTCTATAATAAAATTGAGGTTTTAGGTTCACGCTTTTGGGGCAAAACAGGTGAAATTCCTTGCATTTCGCCAGATAAATTTCCCGTATTCTGGCCGCTTTTCCCGTATTAATGGCTATCTCCTATAAATATCAGGGTCGTTGCTATTCAAATGCAATAGCCGGGAAGACGATAAGTGCGGTAATGAAGAAACGGGAAAAAGCATTTCACTGAAGATGTTTTCGGAATTAAATCCGGAGCAAGGTTAACGTCAAAATGCAAAATCTTAGCTCACAAGGCTTAAACAGCAGACCCTATGATAGTAGAATCAGGAGCCATCTCAATGCGTGCTGATATCAGAGAATCGCTATCTGGATACGACTTTGAAAAAAATGCGTCGCACCTTTGATATTGAACCGATCAAGCACTCCGTAACCATAAGCAAATTCAAGACGTAAAACAGGAGCAAGGTACCAGTTAACCATGGGCGTTAGTCGCCAGAATTTTCCGCCTCTAATATTTCCTGCATCGAGATTTAAATGTGATACCCGGAATACTCCTTCGAATGCTCCCCATCCGCCCTTGAAGATCGATCGGTTAACGGGTACGAATCCATAAATTCCGCCCCCTGCCGTGGTATAGGGTCTTGATTCTCCGGTAAAAATATAACTGATACCAATTTCTCCGCCATTAAAGTTATAGTTGCCATTACCGGTTCCGCCAAAACTGTGCACGTAATATTCAGAACCGACCATCAAGGGTCCGGAAGTGTAATAGGCCTCATAACCATAGTGAAAGGAATGAGCGGAAGGAAATGTGCCTGTATCAATAAAAAACGGTGCGGGGAATACTTCTGGTCTTGATCTAAGCCGCATTTTATGATCAAGCGGTTCTCCATACCGCAGATTGACACCCAGGTGAAGTTGCTTTTTATTCTGAGGTTCGAAGATGGGTAACCACGCCACACGTGCTGCTGTTTGCCAGGAAAATGTCGAGAATCCCTGTCCTTCAGAAAATACATCATTATAGTAGCCAAGATTCCAGATAATTCTTTGTTTCGGCAAATACCCGAGCCATTTGATACCGTCTCCTAATATTGGAATTACATCGAGAGCGATTTGTCTTTCCAAAGTCCATCCGGCATATCCATTCAATACTTTATTCAATGAAAACCCTTCTTTTGTTCTGCCAACAAATATGCTTCCCCATAATTCCGGAACACCAACCATAATGCCGGATTCCCTGATAAACCATTCGTTTGAGGGCGCATCATACATAATACCGGCTTTCCAGGTTATACTTCTTTTTGTGTTGATCTTTCCACTGAACAAAACCCGGAAATCCTTTACTTTAAATTCGGGTTTCAGTTCCGTTTTTAAAGAGTCCATCTGGATCTTACTGTCCTCATTAGCCGAATATCCTGCATTTCCATT
>JAATGW010000786.1 GCA_015654495.1 Chitinophagales bacterium | reverse complement strand
TATGTAGATGAAGGCACAATGGTGGATACCTGGGCAACCGTTGGCAGTTGCGCACAGATTGGCAAAGGAGTACACCTGAGCGGTGGTGTTGGTATTGGAGGTGTGCTTGAGCCATTACAGGCAAGCCCTGTAATAGTTGAAGACGGATGTTTCATCGGAAGCCGCTGTATAGTTGTGGAGGGTGTAATTGTAGAAAAGGAAGCAGTACTGGGTGCAAATGTCGTGCTGACAAAATCAACAAAAATCATCGATGTGAGTGGTCCGGAGCCGGTGGAATATAAGGGTCGCGTTCCAGCCCGGAGTGTTGTTATTCCAGGAACTTATCCGAAAAAATTTCCCGCCGGCGAATATCATGTAAGTTGTGCGCTTATTATAGGACAGCGTAAACCAGGTACAGATTTAAAGACGAGTCTGAATGATGCGTTGCGCGACTTTAACGTTTCCGTATAAACGAAAATAATCAGCCTTTGCCCGGAACAAATCTTTTCCTGAACAGAATCAAATATCTTTTCTACAAACTGAGTGGAAAGAAATACCTCATCGTTCGCAGTGAGCCTTATGATATCTCAATGAAGTTCCTGCTACGTGATGGATCCTGTAAAGATATTTATTACAAACAAGGAGTGTATTCCGAAGACTATATCAACCGTTGGCTGGTAGAGCACCTGAATATTAAAGATGATGACCTGATCATAGACATTGGTGCAAATGCCGGATGGTATTCACTTGTTCTATCAGTTGATCAAAAACCGACGATTCTTGCTTTTGAACCAGACAAGGAAAATTATGAATTGCTTACAGGAAATCTTCAAATGAATGGACGTACCAATGTGAAGACTTACAATAAAGCAGTAAGCGATCATGAAGGTGTATTAACACTACATCTGTATAAAGGTTATAACCCGGGTCGTCATTCTTTTATAAAACAAAAAAATTCAATCGGCACAGCAGAAGTACCGATAGTGCCGCTTGATGATTTTCTGGAAAAAGAAGGCTATGGCAACCGGAAAGTAAAGCTCATAAAAATAGATATTGAAGGATATGAGCTGACTGCTCTCAAAGCAGCTACAAAATTATTATCACGGACAAAATATATCCTTGCAGAATTCTCTCCATACCTCATGCGGGATATTGGTCAGAATCCAATGGACATGATTGACTTACTTCACGAGTCCGGTTTCAACCTGAAAATGATTAATGAGTACGGCCTTCACAAACCGGATTTTCAAAAAATCATCTCGGAAAATCAACAGGTGAATCTGATTGGTAATAGAAATTAATAGTGGGTTCTGAAAAATTACCGGACGTCAAAAAGAGCCTGTTGAAAACCAGGTCTGTCTGCCAGGTTTATCCTGAATCCTTCAAATTTTTATTTTGAAAAGATTGAAAAACAGAAACGCATTTTTTTAATTTCCAGAGAAATGTAAGTTGATAGCGAAAGAATGTTTGGATGTTAATGGATATATTTTACCACCTGTAATGGTAGGTATTTCTCTTCGATAATCCTGAAATGCCAGCGCTGGTGCCCGGAAAAAATATAACCTATCGCATTAACAGCATATTCTCCTCTGAAGCTGATTCCAATACCCGCAAGCATTTCCTGATCAAAGCTCTTATATAAATGTATGGTCGATTTTCTTAGCTGGATGGCCTCTTCGATCAGGTCTTCCAGAAGCCGGTTGTCAGCTTTTGCATTTCTCCCATACAATTCCTCATCAAATGGCATTACATTTTTTTCACCACGAGCAAACGATAATGCACGATAAGCGAAAACCCTTTCGGTATCAATCAGGTGCTGCAGTATTGATCTGATCGTCCACTTTCCCGGGGCATACACAGCATTACCAATTTCCCGCCATTGATCTATGGGTAATGTTTCCAGTTCCCGGAGGCTGATCTCCAGAGCTTCAAGCACCGGTACATCATCATTCATATTGATATACCTGTCAAAATATTCAGGCATAGGTTTTAATTCAGATCTTTTCATATTTTTTTCATTGATTGGGCCAGAAATAGAAATTGCTGTGTTCTTCAAGTTGAAATCCTGTGGTCAGATACAAATTGTTTCCTACGGTATTTGTTTTCGCTGTTTCGAGCATGAGTCCGCAAGCCTCTGTTTCTCTGGAAATAGTTTTTGCAGCTTCGATCAGCAGTTTTGAAATCTGCCTGCCGCGATATTCAGGCTCTACGAACAGGTCATTAAGCAGCCAAAGTTTTTTCATTCTTCCAGATGAAAATAATGGATACAATTGGGTGAACCCAACCAGTTTCTTATTGGCCAACTCCTCCGCGACAAAAATGACAGATTCATTGTTGTTGATTCGTTCCCTTAAAAAAACTGCGGCAGCAGCCTGATCACTTTCTTTCTGATAAAAAACACGATATTGATCAAATAATCCCGTAAGTACGGTGATATCATCCGTAGTCGCTTTTCTTATACTGATCTCATTCATTTTTCCGAATTGAAATTTTGCGTAAGATAATGGTCAATCACCTCCGGAATCTGAAGGCTCCCACACAAATGCTTAAGAGGTTGAAGGTTTTCTGATACGCCTGTTTTAGCCATCCAAACAATTATTTTGTTTCTTAAATGAGTGGGACTGTAGATAACATACTCTTGTTCCAGGGATGAAGGTATAGTCAGCAGCCTGAGTTCGATCTCACTAAAGTTTTCAGATTGCGGATGCCCGGGCCTGCAGATATTCTGATCTCCGGCAGAATAAGGAAAATGAATTTTATTGATTTGCGCGGCTGCAAGGGTTTGAAAATTATAAACTGATACGATTTTTCGGTTATGCCAAATGGTTATTTCCTGAAAAACCTGTCGGCAAACCTGATATATTCCTGCCAGTCGTAGAGTCGCAGCGCATGTTCTCCTTGCCGCATATGATACCCGATTGAACCATTACCTACAGGTGTACTTACCGGCGGAAGTGCAGCACTTTTCAGACCTTCCAGCCCATACAGCCGATACACCGGCGTAGCATAATAACCTGACAGGTATTCACCTTCCGGATCAGCCCACTGGTCTTCTGAAGCGCTGGCGATATATACCGGCCTCGGCGCAATCAGCGCAATCAATTCATGAAAGTCGACGGGTAATTCATCTTCCCGGTCATTAAACAGTTTATAGTTACTGCAGAACCAATGTGGGAATGCCGTGTTTATTTTGGCGATAGTTTCACCCGTTTTTCTTCTTGTAATCGCGGCGCCACCTTCGCCGGAATTATTTGAAACCACGATAGCAAAACGCTTGTCCAGTGCTCCGGCCCATAATGCGGTTTTACCTAAACGTGAGTGACCAATAAGTGCAACCCGTTTGTAATCGATACTTTTATCTGTTTGCAGATAATCCATTGCGCGACTCAGCCCCCAGGCCCATATGGCAATCGCACCCGGATCATTACCGTTTGCAGTTCCAGAGCTGCTCACCAGCAAACTGCCGGCACCGTCAGGAAAACT
>JAATGW010000311.1 GCA_015654495.1 Chitinophagales bacterium | reverse complement strand
ATATATAGCGCTGGATAACCCTTTGGAGAAACTGGTTTTTTCTCCTGTACCTAAAATTAACCCCAATGTGGAGGGCCGTCTGAAAAATCTATCAATCAGGATTAAGGATACACTTGAAAAAAACACAACCTATACCATTTATTTTGGAGATGCAATTAAGGATATCAATGAAAATAATATCTTAAGAAATTTCTCATACACATTTTCCACCGGTCCTGTTATCGATTCGCTCACTTTACACGGACGTGTTTTTATTGCTGAAACAGGAAAAACCGACAGTACTATGATCGCTGTGCTACACCGCAGTACGGATGATTCTGCTGTGTTTAAAGAAAAACCGCGATACTATGCCAGACTGGATCGTGATGGTAATTTCAGTTTCACACATCTTGCTCCAGGCCAGTACAGACTTTTTGCCCTGGGAGATATGGATGGAGGAAAAAAATATGATCCATCCGAACTGATTGCTTTTATGGATGAACCCGTGGATGCAGGTCAGCCAGTCAATCCGGTATTATATGCTTTCAGGGAAAAGGAAGAAGAAGAGGTCGAAAAACCAAAACAATCTGCTACCCCTTCAAAATCCGATCAGCAGAAAAACAAGGATGATAAACGATTGAAGTATTCCACCAATCTTGAATCCGGGCGTGTAGACATTTTAGGAAATCTCGAATTCAATTTTGAAAATCCGCTTAAGCAATGGGATAGCTCAAAATTGATTTTTGCCGACGAAAATTTTGTACCTGTAAGGTTATATACAATCACCCAGGATACCACACCAAAAAAACTGATCCTGACACATAAGTGGATACCTGAAAAAAAATACAACCTCATTCTGATGAAGGACTTTGCGTCAGACTCTTTGGGGAACTCCATCCTGAAAACCGACACTATTCCGTTCGCCGCCAAAAATACTACCGACTATGGAGCGGTTCGGATTAATATCAGCAATCTGGATACCGCAGAGCATCCAAGATTGTTGTTTTATAAAGCTGATAAACTGGAAATGTCGGTTCCCCTTAACACCAGCCGCATACAATTCCCCTTATTCAGGCCCGGTGAATATGAAATCAGGGTACTTTATGATTCAAATGCAAATGGGGTGTGGGATACAGGTGACTATTGGAAAAAACTCCAGCCGGAACGGGTTGTACTGAGAAAACAACTCTTAAATATCCGTCCCAACTGGGATAATGAGTTTACTATGGATTTATCTGACCTGAACAAGTAGAAGTACATTTGTAATATGCAATTTTCATCACAGTTACTTGAGTCTGCAGTAAACGCTTTTGCAAAGCTTCCCGGTATTGGAAAAAAAACCGCACTCCGCCTGGTTTTACATTTGCTCAAACAGGAGGAAAGCCAGGTGAATGAATTCAGCGAAGTGGTTGCCGACATGCGCAAAAATATCAGGTTCTGTTCCCGTTGTTTCAATATTGCAGATACTGAAATATGTACTATCTGCAGAAGTCCTTCCCGCAAAAAAGAAATGATCTGTGTTGTTGAAACAATACGCGAAGTAATAGCAATTGAAAGTACACAGCAGTTTAATGGTGTATACCATGTACTCGGCGGCATTATTTCGCCTCTTGATGGGATTGGTCCGGATCAACTGACAATTGAAGCGCTTGAGAACCGTGTAAAAGATGGATCAGTCGATGAATTGATTTTTGCATTAAGTCCAACTATTCAGGGTGATACTACCATTTACTATATCCAGAAAAAGCTCCAGCAACAAAACCTGAAAATCACAACTATTGCAAGAGGTATCTCTTTTGGCGGGGAACTGGAATATGCAGATGAAATGACCCTGGCCCGCAGCCTTCAGAACCGGCAACCGCTGGACCACTATGTTTCCAGATAATCATAATTTTTTTATTTTTTTTAATAGTCCCGGATCTGCTTTTTCACGTACTGGTATACGAATTGAATAATGAGTATCCTGATAAACATTTTTAGGAATGAGAATCCTCCGCATAATTTCTCCGGTCATACTATTTGCCTTCTGCATCTCCTGCTCAAAAGATGATAAACCTGATACTCCGGGAGCCATTAGTGGACAGTGGATAATCCATTATTATTGGGATGAAAAGGAAGAAACGGCTGATTTTGCTGGCTACGTTTTTGAATTCCTTTCAAACGGACAGGTTAAAGCAGTAAAAGCTGGCAACACCGTAACGGGTACCTGGCAGGAAACTTCAAATAAGTTTATCCTGGATTTTGGTAACGACCCGGTTCTTGAAGAAATCAACGACGACTGGGCGAAAGTTGAACATACCACAAATTTCATCCACCTTGAAGATGATAACCCTGCCCAGGACGACCAACTTCATTTCCAAAAGCTGTAACTCAGGCCGAATTTCAGATCAGGCTGTTCCCTTTTGCCTTTTGTCTCTTGCCTTTTGCCTGACTACATTTTGCTGTCATATCCTTAAGGCCTAATTTTGCAAACGGGGCCGGCGGATTTGTTTATTGTTCATCCTGCCTCTGGTAGAATGGCTGCAAGCCGGATTGAACTAATAAACAGCGAGCGGAAAACCCTGGCAACTTCCCCACTGATTACTACCTTTTCTCTTGCAGCTATACTACCCGCAGTTTATCAACGTTTTAAGTCTGAATATTAAAAGCTTTCATAATGGACGGTTTACGCGATCTTTTGAATAAGAGAATCATGATTATAGATGGTGCGATGGGTACCATGATCCAACGTTATAAGCTTTCGGAAGCCGATTACAGAGGCACCCGCTTTGCTGACTACCCAAGCGACCTGAAAGGCAATAACGACCTGCTCAGTATTACCCAGCCTCAGATTATCAAAGCAATACACCTGGAATACCTGGAAGCCGGCGCAGATATCATTGAAACCAACACATTCAATGCACAGGCTGTGTCTATGGCTGATTATGATTTGAGTAGTCTTTCCTATGAACTCAATATAGCTTCAGCAAAATGTGCGAGAGCAGCTGTCGATGAATTTCTTGAAAAGAATCCATCGCGTCGCAATGAACCCGGGCCTTTTGTAGCAGGGGCCATTGGTCCAATGAATAAAACCCTGTCTCTTTCTCCTGATGTCAACAATCCGGGCTTCCGATCAATTTCATTTGAAGAAGTTGCTGACGCCTACCTTGAACAGATCACAGGCCTTGTGGATGGTGGTGTTGATTTGCTGCTGATTGAAACCATTTTTGATACATTAAATGCAAAAGCTGCAATCTATGCGGTGAAAAAATATTTCCGCGATTCTAAAAAACCGGAACTACCGCTGATGATCAGTGGAACAATTACTGATGCTTCCGGTAGAACACTAAGCGGCCAGACACTTGAAGCATTTTATACTTCGGTTCAGCATGCAAACCCCATCAGTATCGGATTGAATTGTGCGCTTGGTGCTGACCAGATGCGGCCACATATTGAAGAACTTTCACAGATTGCTTTCTGCTATATATCGGCTTATCCCAACGCAGGTCTGCCAAATACAATGGGAGAGTATGATGAACAACCGGAGGAGACTGCACATTTTATTGAAGAATGGGCAGAAGAAGGTTTTGTGAATATTGTAGGTGGTTGCTGCGGCACAACGCCTGATCATATCCGTCATATAGCTGAGCATGTAAAAAAAATAAAACCAAGACCCGTTCCTGTTATTGAAGAAATATTCTCTGCGTAAATCAACTGAAGAACAGTCATCACTCTGAACCATATATGAGACAAGCAGTTTCCATAAAACCATACTTAAGATTATCAGGACTAGAGCCATTAGTAGTAAGGCCTGAAACAAATTTTATCAATATCGGTGAACGCACAAATGTAACCGGCTCGAAAAAATTTGCCCGCCTTGTTCGCGAAGGTTTATATGAGGAAGCATTAACCGTTGCAAGACAACAGGTAGAAAATGGAGCTCAGATTCTTGATATAAATATGGACGACGCCCTGCTGGACGGAGAACTGGCGATGGTGACTTTTTTAAATCAACTTCAGAGTGAACCGGATATAGCAAAAATTCCGGTGATGATCGATTCCTCCAAATTTCATATAATAGAAGCAGGCTTGAAATGTGTACAGGGAAAATGTATCGTGAATTCAATATCACTTAAAGAAGGCGAAGAGAAATTTTTTGAACAGGCGGTTATATGTCGCAGTTATGGTGCTGCAGTGATTGTAATGGCTTTTGATGAAAAAGGACAGGCTGATACCTATGAACGAAGGATTGAAATCTGTGATCGCGCTTATAAATTCCTTACAGAAAAAGTTGGCTTCCCGCCACAGGATATCATTTTCGACCTGAACATTTTCGCCATTGCAACCGGATTGGAAGAACACAACAATTATGCGATTGACTTTATCCAGTCGACCAAAGCAATCAAAGAACGTTTGCCACTGACAAAAATCAGCGGAGGCGTGAGCAATCTCTCCTTTTCCTTCCGGGGTAATGAACATGTACGCGAAGCGATGCACTCCGTATTTCTGTATCACGCAATTAAGGCGGGTATGGATATGGGAATTGTAAATGCAGGCCAATTGGTTGTATATGATGAAATCAATCCGGAATTACGTCAGCTTTGCGAAGATGTGATTCTTAACAGAGGTAATGACAATAATGAAGCCACTGAAAAACTGATTGCTTTTGCAGAAACGGTAAAAGCTAAAGGTAAAGTAGTTGAAAGGGATGAATCATGGCGTAACAATACAGTTGAAGAGCGGCTGAAACATGCATTGGTTAATGGCATCACCGAATATATCGATGCTGATACGGAAGAAGCCAGGTTAAAATATCCTCGTCCGCTTGAAGTTATCGAAGGACCCCTGATGGCTGGGATGGATGTAGTTGGTGATTTGTTTGGCAGTGGTAAAATGTTTCTGCCGCAGGTTGTGAAAAGTGCCAGGGTGATGAAAAAAAGCGTCGCGGTACTTACACCTTATATTGAACTTGAAAAAGCACGGGCATCATCAGCGGGCAAAATACTGATGGCAACTGTTAAAGGCGATGTGCACGATATCGGCAAAAATATAGTTGGTGTTGTTCTGGGATGTAATGGCTATGAAATCATCGACCTGGGTGTAATGGTTCCCGCAGACAGAATTCTGGATGAAGCTCAGAAGCAGAATGCAGATATCATCGGGCTTAGCGGACTGATCACACCTTCATTAGATGAGATGGTTCATGTGGCGCACGAAATGAAAAGGCGCAAAATGAAACAGCCCTTGCTGATTGGCGGCGCTACCACTTCGCGCATGCATACTGCAGTAAAAATTGCTGAACAGTATGACAATGGAGTAGTTCATGTGCTGGATGCGTCCAGAAGTGTGACCGTTGCCGGTAGCTTGTTAAGCAAAGAAAATAAACCTGCATTTCTAAGTCAGATCAGCAAAGAATATCAGAAACTCCGGGAAGATTTTGCTTCCAAAAAAACGGCCAAGCAGCTTATCAGTTATGAAGCGGCAATAAAAAACAAATTCATTGTCGACTGGGACAAATTCAATCCGGTTATCCCGAAATTGAAAGAACCCCTGGTGTTCAACAATTTTTCGTTGCGTGAACTGGTACCCTTTATGGACTGGAGTCCTTTTTTTATCGCCTGGGAAATGGCAGGTAAATTCCCGGCAATTCTTGAAGATGAAATTGTAGGTAAAGAAGCAACCAAATTATATAATGACGCCAGGGATCTGCTTGAAAAAATTGTCAGTGAAAACTGGTTGCAGGCCCATGGAGTAATTGGTTTCTGGCCGGCAAACAGCAATGGCAGAGATACGATTTCCGTTTTACATGAACAGGCAGGGCCTGATGAAGTCATTCACCTGGAATGTTTGCGGCAACAAGTTAAAAAAGCAGCAGGCCAGCCAAATATTTCGCTTGCTGATTTTATTTGCCCGGCCGATAATGCAAAACAGGATTACCTCGGCGCCTTCGCTGTTACCATTGCTGGCATTGAACCTCATATCAAAAAATTTGAATCACAGTATGATGATTATAATAAAATCATGCTGCAGGCACTGGCCGACAGGCTTGCAGAAGCATTTGCCGAATGCCTTCATCAGAAGGTTCGTCGCGAATACTGGGGTTATGTACCTGAAGAAACACTTGATAACAGTGCTTTGATCAAGGAAGAATATCTGGGCATCCGCCCGGCACCGGGATATCCCGCCTGCCCCGATCACACTGAGAAATATAAACTCTTTCATTTATTGAATGCAACTGAAAATACGGGAATCACACTCACGGAATCCCTGGCCATGTATCCTGCTGCTTCTGTTTGCGGCTGGTATTTTGGAAATACAGAAGCAAAATATTTTGGTGTAGGAAAAATTGAAAAAGATCAACTTGCTGACTATACTGAAAGAAAAAAAATGGATGCTGAAATTGTAGAGCGTTGGTTACGGCCGGTACTTGAATAACGTTATACGTTCAACGTTGAACGTTTGACTTGCAACCATTAAAAGCTCAATATTCCATTTTAAATTGTAAAGTTATCAGGTTGTCAAGCCGTGAGGTTATTAAGTTTCTGAACATATGTTCATTTTAGAAGAGCGCAACGAAGAGCTTATAAATTGAAATCAAAAATACCTCAATACCTGACAACCTAATAACCTGACAACCCATTGCACGACTTTACAATTTCGCGTTTCAACTTCAGGTAAACGTTTCACGTTCAACGTTGAGCGTTGAACTTTTTCTTACATTAGCTGCATGAGAATTATCAGCTATAACCTCAATGGCATCCGCGCAGCGCTCAACAAAGGTTTCCTCGACTGGCTTAAAACAGACCCTGCCGATATTATCTGCATACAGGAAACAAAAGCTCAGAAAGAAAACGTAACTCATCAGCAATTCAATGATATCGGGTATCACGATTACTGGTATAGTGCACAGAAAAAAGGTTATAGTGGTGTTGCTGTACTCACCAGGATAAAACCAGACAATGTTGTATACGGTACCGGACATCAGATGAGTGACGATGAAGGCCGGGTATTACAACTTGACTTCGGACCGGTTCGTTTAATTAATGCATATTTCCCATCAGGAACAAGCGGTGATCTGCGGCAGACATTCAAATATGAATGGCTCGATGAATTTTTTGTGTATCTCAACAATCTGAAAAAGAAATATCCAAAACTTATTCTTTGCGGAGACTATAATATCGCCCATAAGGAAATTGATATTCATGATCCGAAAGGAAATAAAAATTCATCCGGATTTCTTCCTGATGAAAGAGCGTGGATGGATAAGTTTTATTCGAACGGATGGATTGATACATTCCGTCATTTTCATCCTGAGCCACATCGTTATTCCTGGTGGAGTCAGCGTTTTCCTTCAGTCCGCCTGCAGAATAAGGGTTGGCGTATCGATTATATCAATGCAACAGATCCATTGAAAACGAATCTCAAAAGTGCTGAGATATATCCTGACGTTAAACACAGTGATCACTGCCCTGTTTTCCTCGAACTGAGTATATAATTTTATCCAGTTTCAATTTTTGCAGTTAAAAAATTTGCTTCTGATGTCGGGGATGTTTATTTACAATGTTACAGCAAAGGTTGACCCCGCAGTACATGAATCCTGGTTGAGATGGATGCAGGAAATTCATATTCCTGATGTACTATCAACAGGAATGTTTACACATCACCGGATTCTGCGTTTGCTGGAAATGGACGAAACAGATGGAGTTACTTATGCAGTGCAGTATTTCTGCAGTAGCTTTCAACATTATCTGAATTATATTGAACAATATGCACCTGTTATGCGTAAATCAGTTGCAGAAAATTGGGGCGATCAGGTCATGTTGTTCAGAACTATAATGGAAGTTATCAACTGATTGTGGAAAATATAATTTATTAACTTTTATCGCTGAAATTTTATTGTATATTATGTGGGAACCCGCGCCCAGCAAAGTTTTCAGGCCCCTCCGCTGAAACGCTTGTCTGTCAAGGCTTTCAGAGAGCTCTATTGCTCAGTGTTAAAATTACATTTTGGTTCAGTTCGTTGTAATGCACGTCCTGCCTGCATTGCAGCGGTTAATCATTTCAAAAAAAATTTTGTAGTAAACTAAAAGCATATAAATTTGTCCACGTTTAAAATTTTTTAAAAATTCTACTATGAACAAAGCTGAATTGATTGCCAAAATTGCGGATGATGCAGGCATCACAAAAACACAGGCAAATGCCACTCTGGATTCATTCATCGAAGCAGTAACTAAAACACTGAAAGGTAATGGTAAAGTTACACTCGTGGGTTTTGGAACATTTTCTGTGTCTAAAAGAGCAGCTCGCAATGGCCGTAACCCTCAGACTGGTGAGGTAATCAAAATCAAAGCTAAGAAGGTTGCACGTTTTAAAGCCGGTAAAGAACTCACCGCCAAATTATAATTGCAGCCCATTGTATTAGAAAAGCAAGTCTGCAGTTATGACTTGCTTTTTTTATTTTTGTCTAAATTAAAATTCAAATCATGGGAAGAGGTGATAAAAAGTCGAAAAAAGGTAAAATTTTCAAAGGATCTTTTGGTAAATCAAGACCTGCGAGGCCTGCGAAGAAATCAGCCCCAAAGAAATCTGAAGAAAAATAACTACCTGAACGTTCAACGTTAAACGTTTAACGTTGAACGTTACATTTAGGGTGCCAGCCTGCTGATTTTCCATTGATTATTTTCAGAGCGGGTATAAAGAATGCGATCGTGCAAACGCCCGGGACGCCCCTGCCAGAATTCTACTTTCTCAGGTACTAAACGATAACCACCCCAATGAGGCGGGCGTGGAATTTCAACTCCTTCAAACCTGTTTCGCATTTTTTCGAATTGCTCTTCCAGTTCTTTCCTGCTGGAAATATCGCGGCTTTGTGGTGAAGCCCAGGCGCCCAGCTTGCTTTCAAGAGGTCTCGAAGCAAAATACTGATCGCTTTCTTCAGCAGAGGCGATTTGAATCCCACCTTCTATTCGTACCTGACGTTCCAGCTCTTTCCAGAAGAATAATAAAGCTGCGTCATTATTGGTCCTGATTTCAGAACCTTTTCTGCTGAAATAATTGGTGTAAAAAACAAAACCAGATTCATCAAAGTCCTTAAGTAAAACAATGCGGGCAGCAGGTTTGCCGTCAGCTGCAACGGTGGCGAGCGTCATTGCGTTAACCTCATCAATTTCCGCCTTCACAGCCTCGTTCCACCATTCACTTAACTGAAGAACAGGACTTTCCTTCACTTCAGCCTCATTGAGCGAAGCTTTTTTGTAGTCTTTCCTGATATCAGCAATGGTCATACTGCAGGAATTTTATTGGAACGATTAAAATTATTTTACCAGTGTACCTACTTTCTCACCCATCACTACACGTTTCAGGTTTTCCTCTTTATTCATATCAAAAACAATAATCGGGATATTGTTTTCCATACAAAGTGTAAATGCCGTCATATCCATTACACGAAGATTTTTTTCCAGGCATTCTTTGTATGTAATAGTTTCATACTTCGTTGCCGTAGGGTCTTTTTCAGGATCTGCAGTATAAATTCCATCAACGCGGGTTCCTTTCAGAATTACATCAGCATTAATCTCGACAGCGCGGAGCGACCCGGCAGTATCTGTGGTGAAATAAGGATTTCCTGTTCCCGCACCGAATATCACGACACGATGTTTTTCGAGGTGACGGATAGCTCTTCGTCTGATATATGGTTCTGCTACCTGTTCCATT
>JAATGW010000305.1 GCA_015654495.1 Chitinophagales bacterium | reverse complement strand
ATAAGAATACTGTCATCATAACCCTGACGGTCATACGCAGCTGGCTTTGTAGGAAAAGGTTGTGTAGGTGATGTCCATTCACCTTTCACATCACTTTTAGGTACAGGTCTTTCTTCAATGGGCCAGACAGGCTTTCCGGTGACGCGATCGAATACAAATGCAAAAGCCTGTTTGGTAAGCTGCACAACCGCCTTCACAGCTTTGCCATCGACTTTGATATCTGCAAGTATTGGAGGCGTGGGCAAATCATAATCCCAGATATCATGGTGGATAAGCTGGTAGTGCCAGACCTTCTTCCCGGTTTTTGCATCCAGACATACCAGGCTTTGTGAAAACAGGTTATTGCCAGGACGATGACCACCATAGAAATCACCAGTGGCTGCTTCAAGGGGCAGGTACACATAGCCCAGCTCAGGATCTGCAGTTAACGGAGCCCAGGCTCCGGCATTGCCGGTATATTTCCAGCTATCGCCTTCCCAGGTTTCATTGCCTTCTTCGCCCTGTTGCGGAATGGTATGAAAGATCCATAGCCGCTTGCCGGTTTTTACATCATATCCCATGATATCTCCACGCACCTGTGTTTTAGAAACCGGCGCGAGACCTACAGGAAAACTGGCACCGACAATTATCACATCATTCACTATGATCGGAGGTGATGTGGAACCAATAGTTGCTGTGAGCGGATCGGTTTTCTGGTCGAGCCCTTTTTTTAAATCCACGATTCCATTCCCGCCAAAGCCCTGCACCGGCTGACCGGTTAAGGCATCGAGCGCGACGAGATGAAAGCCGGGCGTTATATAAATCACCCGATCCCTTGATTTCGTTTGGGCCTTCCAGTAAGCTACACCGCGACCTGAATTTTGCCTGGGTACAGAAGGTTTTCTTTCTTTTTCATCATATCGGTAAGTCCATAGGGTTTCGCCGGTTTGGCCATTGATGGCAGCAACAGTTCGGCTAGTCCCGGCCGTTGTGTACAAAATTCCATTGGCCATCAGCGGTGTGGCTTTGAAGTAGAATTCCGGGGCCGGTCCGAAATTTTCGGTCTTCCAGCGCCAGATGATTTTTAAATCTTTTGCATTCGTTTTATTGATCTGGTCGAGAGGTGAATAGTTAGTACTCGCATAATCACCGCGATGCTGGAGCCATTCGGCTTCGATAGTTGGCGGCTTATCTGAATACGCCGCAGGCGTAAAACGGAGACTGATACGGGAGGGAGTGCCGGGAGCGGGACCGGGTCTGAAAGCCAAAAGCCGGGAGCCGGCAGTCGGGAGATCATCCTGCCCGGCAGGATATTGATTGACATCGAAAATGTAAGCGAGAAGGGCGGCATAGTCTTCATCTTTCAGAGAATGAGGATTGGTTTTGGGCATGGTATTTTTCGTGAGCTCAAAAAGCGACGCCAATGAGCTGTCTTTCCATTTATCTGTAAAGCGATCACCTACGAGTGCTACTCCGCCTTCAGTGCCACGTAAGTCACGACCATGGCAGCTTACGCAATATTGCATATATATTGGGGCTCCCGCCGCGGATTGTTTTTTTGTGAAGAGAGATGTCGCAATCGGTTTCTCCTCTGCTGATTTCTTTATATCCTGATTGCAGGAAATTATAATGATGACAATCAGTACATAGCCACTAAGAATTTGCAGGTATTTCATGTATTCAATGATAAGAAGAATTTCTGGTTGTGGAACAGTGTGCCCGGAGATACTGTTGACAACAAGCGGACCGGGGAGGTGTCAAACCCGCAAAAGGTGAGAATAAGCAAAACTGGTGTCATGTTAGCAATAATCTTAACTGTTCGAACAGCTTTTCCTGGTTCAAATTCTTTCTGGTCGCAGGTTTTTTTGAACCACATAAATTAACATAAGGGAAGCATAGTCACATAGGTTAGGTGGAAATATATAGGAAGAAATATAGTAACCGTTATTGATACAGTTGACAATTAATGGTTAACATAACACTGGAAGATGTCCTTCAAACTCATTTTATTTTCGTGAAAACCAAACGCTGTCCATCAGGAAATTCATAGTAGTTATGGGTCACCACACCCTTTGCGTTTCTCGAAAAAACTGTTTTTCCAAAATATCCTTCCGAGATAAAAGCAGAATCGTTTAAGGGTACCAGTTCAGTCTTTTCAGATCCTGTGGGTGCGAGATATACGTGACCACCTGCAATGGAGATAGTATCTGTTACCGTCGGGCTTTCCCGGTAGAGACCTGCAAAGTCTTTAAAAAGATCCGGGTTGCTGATTTCCGGTTTTGTATAAATCACCGGCAGAGGTGCATAGGTTATAAATGCCATCTTCCATCCCTCGGGCTTTTTACAAATACTTTGGTGGAACGGGCATTGAAAAATATGCTGTCTTTGTCAAATACTTTAAACGACTGATAGACTGAACTCACGATTACCGTTTCGTCATAAATCCTGTATATTTTTTCCGAAGGTCTTTTTATATATCCATCAGCCAGGTCATGTACATAATAATTCGCCGAGCCCGCTATACCACCATTATCCCCACCTACAAAGATCAGACTATCGTCGCAGGTGGTAGCCAACACTTTCCGGCCATCTTCATTGTTCTGACCATAGGCATCTTCCTGGATTTTTAAAATACTGTCTATTTCAGCTTGAATGGTTTTTTTGTCTGAAACTGATTTTGAAACGGGAGCCTGGCAACTACTCACACAAAGAATTATGAAGACGATATAAATGAACCTCTTTCCCATTATTTATTATTTATAGATTGATAAATAAAAGGGCTATGGCGGGTTCGGATTTTTTTGGAGGTGGCGGATACTAAGGTAAAAATATTTGAGAATTATTTGTGAATACTTCGGGCAGGAAGCAGCATTCCTTTCCGTCCTTTTTTAAACACGAAGACAGGGAGACAGGAAGAATCGGGAAGATTAGGCCCGCAGATAGTTTTGATTACGATCGGCAGAACATTATTTGATCTTGCCGCTCACTAAATCGCCCTGACCAAGAAAACCACCTATCTTTTCTCCGATCTCATTTATCGTCATCAGCACGGCTTCATGCTGTATCCTGGTGGCGGCTTCAGCATTATCGAGTTCTTCTTTTTTGCGTTGCGACAATACATCTTTGGTAATGATTGTTGAAAAGGGTACAAGACCCGTGCGTACATCAAGGATGATCAGTTGTGTTGTTGCAAATGCTTTGATATCGGTTTTTGAAAATACTT
>JAATGW010000168.1 GCA_015654495.1 Chitinophagales bacterium | reverse complement strand
TCGAGGAAAATTGTTTGCAGCTGCTGCAGATAATCTTCAAATCCGGTATGCCCGTAAACCTCAGGCTCTCTTTTACCAAGGAGATTAAGATTTGGTCCGTTTATAATTGTAATTGATGCCATAATTATTTCATCATGTCAATGAACTGATCAAATAAATACCGGCTATCATGTGGCCCGGGCGTACTTTCGGGATGGTACTGAACTGAAAATGCCGGTTTGTTTTTTATTCTGATTCCTTCAATTGAATCATCGTTGAGGTTAACATGCGTGATCTCTACTTCGGCAGATTTTCTTACTGCTTCCGGATCAACGCCAAAGCCATGGTTCTGTGTTGTGATTTCACAATAACCTGTAATAATATTTTTCACCGGGTGATTCAAACCCCGGTGACCATGATGCATTTTGAAGGTTGGTATATCATTAGCTAATGCCAGTAACTGATGACCAAGGCAAATGCCGAAAAGTGGTTTATTTGTTTTCAATAAATCCTTCACAGTTTCAACTGCGTAAGGCATTGCTGCGGGATCGCCAGGGCCATTGCTGATAAAAAATCCACTCGGCTCGAATTCAAGCAATTCCTTTGTATTGGTTTTTGCCGGATGTACACGAACATATGCACCACGGTCTGCTAGGCACTGAATAATATTTCTTTTTACGCCATAGTCCATAACGGCAACGCGTATGGGCGAATCAGGATTTCCGAGGTGGTAAACTTCTTTTGTAGAAACTTCGGAAGCAAGTTCAAGACCATCCATAGAAGGAACCTGTGCAAGCTTAGCTTTCAGTTCTTCAACATCAGTAGTTTCTGATGATATAATGCAGTTCATTGCTCCTTTGGTGCGTATATGTGATACAAGTGCACGGGTGTCAATTTCTTCGATGGCAACCACGCCCTGCTTTTCGAGATATGCCTGCAAAGAATCATCTGCCATAAAACGACTGTATTTCTCCTCAAGATTTCTTCCGATCAGGCCGCGAATCTTAACGCTTTCGCTCTCGCGATCTTCTTTTTTGACGCCATAGTTTCCGGTGTGTACATTGTTCATAATAAGAACCTGTCCGGAATAGCTCGGGTCAGTAAATACTTCCTGGTATCCCGTCATCCCTGTATTGAAACAGATCTCGCCTGAAGTTGTACCAATTTTTCCGAAGGCTTTTCCATAAAACTCATTTCCATCTGCAAGGATCAGAACTGCATCGCGTTGTTGGATTGGTGCGGGCATTAATACTTGTGGTTTTAAAATTTCTGCAAAATAAAAAAGGCAGGACCAGAAAGCCCTGCCTTTTCACTAATATTTATCAACATGATTTATTCAGCTGATTTTTCTTCTTTAGGTTCAGCAGGCGCTTCGGTTTTCGTTTCATCACCGGCGGCAGCTTTTTTCTTACTGCTACCACGTCTTGTTCTCTTACCCGCAGCGGCTGTAGTATCTGCAACTCCTTTACCGTAGATCTCGTTAAAGTCAACCAGCTCGATCATTGCTCTTTCAGCATTGTCACCAGTGCGGGTTCCAAGCTTAATGATGCGGGTATAACCACCCGGGCGGCCTGCAACTTTAGGAGCTACTACCGTGAAAAGTTCTTTTACTGAAATCTTATCGTTCAGGTAGCTGAAAACCACACGATGCTGATGCATGATCTGTTCTTTGGTATCAGCTTTCTTTGTTTTAGTGATCAGCGGTTCAATATAGGTACGCAATGCTCTTGCTTTTGCGAGAGTCGTTACGATCCTCTTGTGCATGATCAGCTGTGAAGCGAGATTGCTCAATAAGGCCCTACGGTGTGAAGCCGTTCGGCTCAGGTTGTTATTTTTGTCTCCGTGACGCATGACATTTGATTTAAAGCTGTACCGTGTCAGGAATTACAGCCTGTGTTTAAAAAAAAAGAACAGTCGCGCGAACGACTGTTCCAATAGTATTATTCTTCTTTATCAAGACCGAGCTTGCTCAGGTCCATTCCAAAATGTAAACCTCTTTCATGAAGCACCTGCTCAATTTCAGCGAGTGATTTCTGACCAAAATTCCTGAATTTCATCAGGTCTTCCTGCTCATACTGTACCAGTTCACTTAGGCTGTTGATCTTGGCTGCTTTCAGGCAATTGAATGCTCTTACTGACAGATCCAGATCTTCAAGCGGTGTTTTCAGAATTTTCCTGAGCTGAAGTGTTTGTTCATCAACCAGGTCTTCCTTCTTTTCTTCTTTATTATCGAAAGTGATATTCTCATCAGTGATAATCATCAGGTGCTGAATCAGTATCCTTGAAGCTTGCTTAACTGCTTCTTCAGGATTGATAGTGCCATCTGTTTTCACTTCCATCAACAGCTTTTCGTAGTCTGTTCTCTGTTCAACACGCGTATTTTCGATAGCGTATTTTACATTTTTGATGGGAGTATAAATAGAGTCGATTGCGATGAGACCAAAGGCCGCATCTTTCACTTTATTTTCGTCAGCAGGAACATAACCGCGACCTTTTGAAACATTGAGTTCAATATTCAGTTTCGCAGTTGAGTCCATTGTGCAGATCAGCAGATCCGGATTCATAACCTGGAAAGAGCTTGTAGCTTCTCCGATCATGACAGCGGTAAATTCAGATCTGCCTTTGATATTCAGGGTGATCTTTTCGGTAGGCACATCATGATCAACGATTTTCTTGAAACGCACCTGTTTCAGATTCAGGATCATTTCAGTTACATCTTCCACTACACCTTTAATTGTAGCAAATTCATGATCAGCTCCTTCGATAACGATGCCTGAGATGGCAAATCCTTCGAGTGAGCTTAACAATACTCTACGCAATGCATTACCGATTGTTACCCCGAAACCAGGCTCCAAAGGACGAAACTCGAACTGAGCTTCGAAATCATTGGATTTCTGAAGAATGATCTTGTCTGGCTTCTGGAAATTTAAAATGGCCATATTTAAATTTCTGTTTTACTTGTTTGACCCGGAAAAAATCTTCCGGGATTTGAATATAAATAACCCGCCATGGCAGGTGTATTATTTGCTGTACAACTCTACGATCAGCTGTTCCTTGATATTCTCAGGAACGCTTTCCCTTTCAGGCAGAGAAATGAATGTACCCGTTAATGTGGTCTCATTAAAATCAACCCAGCTGAATTTAGGATTCTTGCCTCTCATTTTTGATTTCAGTGAATCATTACCGGCGGATTTTTCTTTCAGACCGATTACATCACCTGCTTTCAAACGATAAGAAGGAACGTTCAGCACGTCACCATTTACTGTGATGTGTTTATGAGCAACGAGCTGGCGTGCTGCAGGACGTGAAGGCGCAATACCCATACGGAAAACCGTATTGTCCAGACGCGCTTCCAGAAGTTTGATCAGGTTTTCACCTGTAACACCTTTCATGCGGGCTGCATCATCAAATGTATTACGGAACTGGCGCTCCAGTACACCATAGGTGTATTTTGCTTTTTGTTTTTCGCGAAGCTGGATAGCATATTCACCCGGAGCTTTGCGTTTGCGTGAAGGGCCATGCTGACCCGGAGGAAAGCTGGTTTTTGTAAGCCATTTGCCGTTTCCTAAAATCGGCTCTCCGAACTTACGGGAGATTCTTGTTTTGGGACCTGTATAACGTGCCATGATTGCTCTTTGATTTTTTAAAAATGATCGGCGATTATGAAAAAATCATAAAACTGAATCGCAGACCTGTTATGAATATAATTGTCTGAATTGCTGTTTATACACGACGCTTTTTAGGCGGACGGCAGCCGTTGTGTGGAAGCGGAGTAACATCTTTGATCATTACTACTTCGATTCCTGAATTTGCCAAAGCGCGGATTGCACCTTCGCGACCAGAGCCCGGACCTTTTACATAAACATCAACCCTTTTCATACCTGCTTCGATCGCTACTTTCGCAGCATCCTGTGCGGCCATCTGGGCAGCATACGGTGTATTCTTTTTGGAACCGCGGAAACCCATTTTACCGGCGCTGCTCCATGAAACTACCTGGCCTGATTTGTTGGTAAGACTAACGATGATGTTGTTGAAACTGGCAGTGATATGAGCATCACCGAAACTGTCCACTTTTACAACCCTTTTTTTCGCAGCTGCTTTTGCGCCGCCTGCCTGTGCTTTTGCCATGATTTAATTAATAGGTAATCTTAAAAATGTTCCGCCTGCGGCGGCCTGCTTATCCCTCCCCTACACCCGGATCCGGCGATAAACTAATACTGGTGTAAAAAGATCAGTACCAACATTACTGCCGGTACTGATTCAATTATTTTTTAGGTGCCTTCTTTTTACCGGCAACTGTTTTTCGTTTACCCTTACGTGTACGGCTATTGGTACGTGTACGCTGACCACGAACCGGCAAGCCTTTACGATGGCGTAATCCACGATAGCAGGCGATATCCAGCAAACGTTTGATACTCATCTGAACTTCAGAACGCAACTGACCTTCTACTTTGAACTCATTGGTGATGATATTCCTGATCAGCGACAATTCCTCATCGTTCCATTCTGACACTTTTTTACTGAAATCAATACCCGCCTTATCCAGAATATACTGGGCGGTAGACCTGCCAATACCATAGATATAGGTCAGACCTATTTCCCCTCTTTTACTCTTGGGTAAGTCGATACCTGAAATACGAGCCATATCTTATTACTGTTTACGTTTTTTAATCTCAATTTCCGTCCCCGGTCCCCGGATTTAAAAATCCGGGCTATTGAAGTGCCGGTTGCTTACTTCAAACTTCAGCATTCGGACTTCGCACTTCTTAGCCCTGACGCTGTTTGAAGCGGGGATTCTTTTTGTTGATTACAAATAGCACGCCTTTTCTGCGAACGATTTTGCAATCCACGCTGCGTTTTTTAATTGCTGCCCTTACTTTCATAACCTTTGTATTGATGCCTTACGGCGTTAATTTGTAATCTATTTATACCTGAAAATTATTCTTCCCCTTGTCAGATCGTAAGGGCTCATTTCCACGCCCACCTTATCTCCCGGCAGTATGCGTATATAGTGCATCCTCATTTTTCCGCTGATGGTCGACAGGATTTCATGCCCGTTTTCCAATTTTACCTTAAACATGGCATTACTTAGAGCTTCCACGATAACGCCGTCCTGTTTAATGAGTGATTGTTTCGCCATACTTTTTGGGTGCGCAAAGATAGCGATTTATGCCAAACCGGAAAAAATCTTTTTAATCTGATTTTCAACGACCCGCCTCTTTCCCGGGGCTGCCGGATTCAGGCTGAAATTCCTCCGGAGGGTTGAATGAATAATGGCGGAGGACAAAGATAATAAAAATCAGATTTCAGATACAAGACGCTGATCCTGATATTTTTAATTGATGCTCAGTTTCATGGCCAGGTTAGAGTGAAATTGGTCATAGCGTGGTAATGATTCTGCAGCTGGTGAATATACACCAGGTCATGAATATGGCGGGTTTCGTCGCGGTAGTGGAGATCTGTATGCTGATCCTCCCCTTTTTTTATAAACTGGAGGGAAAAAGGACCTCTTTCGTATATGGTGTGTCCGTTATCTGATTCCTTTTCCACAAATCCAAGCTCCTTCAACTGTTCGTCTGTGATAGGCACTGCATATAAATCATTGATCTCATACCAATATTCCTGTTCTCCATGGGCTACTTTTGCCATCTTATTTCCAATACTTACTTCGGTTACATCGCCAGTAGTCTTCTGCCCGTCAAAATCCACCATCACTATATCGCCTTCTTTAAGATCATTTACTTTGATCATATGCCTTGTGTTTATGTTGGTCTAATTTAAATACATAACTAGAAATGGCAAAAAGAACTTAGGGAGGAGATGGGAGGCAGTAGGAGTCGGGAGTCATGAGTCATGAGTCGGGAGTCGGGAGTCGGGAGTCCGTGTCTGAAAGCTGGAGTCGGGAGTTCGAACGGCTTATTCACCGGCTGTTTTCTTGTACTATATAACTTCCTTCTTTTGCCGGTAAAGCAGGGAACCGGAAAGCAGGAGGGATTAAATAATATCATGTATTTCTTCGTCATCCCGTCATCCCGCCTTCCCGGCAGAAAAAACTATATACTAAAATCAATCATAAAAGATTTTTCTAATCTGCTTCCTCCTGGTCACTGATTTAAATTTTCAGGTTATTTTTCACTAAAACATTATCGTCGCGCTGATAATGAGACTGCCTGCTTACTTCTGCCCTGGTATTGGCTGTTGACTCCCGACTCCAGACTCCCGACTCCCGACTCACAACTCCAGACTGCTCATTCCGCCCAACTCATCGTATAATCATTATTTTCTATTTCCAATGCCTGTTTAGTGACCATCAACGGATGAAATGTATCAACCATCACAGCCAGCTCACCGGTTTCCTTTTTGCCAATGCTCTTTTCCACGGCACCAGGGTGTGGGCCGTGCGGAATTCCTGCCGGATGCAGCGTAATCATGCCGCGGGTTACATTCTTTCGACTCATAAAATCACCGTCAACATAATACAAAACTTCATCACTGTCAATATTGCTGTGGTTGTACGGCGCTGGAATCGCCAGGGGATGATAGTCGTACATCCTCGGAACAAAAGAGCAGACCACAAAATTATTTGCTTCGAAGGTCTGGTGTGTGGGAGGAGGAAGGTGAACCCGGCCCGTGATCGGCTCAAAATCATGAATACTGAAAGCAAAAGGATAACAGCAACCGTCCCAGCCCACAACATCAAAAGGATGAGTTCCGTAATGCAGGTGATACATCATCCCTTTTTTCTTTGTGCGGATCAGGAAATCACCTTCTTCATCATATGTTTTTAATCCGGAGGGCGGGCGCATGTCGCGTTCCGTATAAGGAGAATTTTCCAGCAGCTGCCCGTACTTACTCTGGTATCTTTTTGGAAAACGGATCGGGCTGAAAGATTCGACTATAAAAAGTCTGTTCGATTCTGAATTAAAATTGATCTGATAAATAGTTCCACGCGGAATCACCAGATAATCACCGTATACAAAGCTGATATCACCGTAAATAGTATGAAGGGTGCCACTTCCTTCATGAATAAAAATCATTTCATCAGCATCCGCATTTTTATAAAAATAATCTCCTGTTCCGGATGCAGGAGCTGCAAGCACAATATGACAATCTGAATTTACAAGTACGGGTATGCGTGAGGAAAGAAATTCGCCGCCGGGCTTGATATGGAAACCCTCAAAACACCGGTGTTTAAGCATTTTTTCTTCAGCGACTTCCGGTAATACTGAGTACCCGCTTTCAGCTTCAATTATTCTTGTTGGCGGATGACAATGGTAAAGCAGGGAATAATCATTTGAAAAACCTTCGGTGGAAAACAACTGTTCTGCATACAGGCTTCCGTCAGGTTTACGGAATTGCGTGTGGCGTTTTTGAGGAATAGTTCCAAGTTTATAATAATACGGCATATAAAAGCAAAAGTTATTTAAAAAGGAATTGAAGATACAATTTTATAATGGCTGCAGATTCCTGATAAAACCGAACATGCGCGCCTGATCGCAGACATCCGGAGAAGCCGGATTCTGAAACAAATTAATCTAGATTTGCCAAAAGACATTCAGAAAGAAAAATGAAAATTTTTATAAAGAATATGGTTTGCAACCGATGCATTGCCTCGGTAAAATCTGATATTGAAAAAGCTGGTCTTGAATTATTGAAAATCGAACTTGGCGAAGCAGAAGTAAAAGGAACCCCATCTTCGGAACAGGTTCAAAATCTGAACAACTCGTTAAAAAATTCCGGATTTGAAATTATTGACAACCGCAAAAGCAGGTTAATTGAACAGATAAAAAACATTATCACCGATATCGTTCAAAATGATAAAATCTCCAACACTGTAAATTTATCCTCTCTCCTTTCCCAATCTCTGAATTATGAGTACAACTATCTCAGCAATTTGTTTTCGGAGGTGGAGGGGATTACTATTGAACGATACCTGATCGCACATAAAATAGAAAAGATTAAGGAACTGTTAATGTATGATGAGCTTACACTTTCGCAAATAGCAGATAAATTGGGTTATAGCAGTGTAGCTTATCTGTCCAATCAGTTTAAAAAAGAAACCGGTTTAACACCCAGCTTTTATAAAAGTCTGAAGGAAAAGTCCAGACGAAAGCTGGATGAACTGTAAATGTTACAATTATCTCCCGGAATTCCATAACAATCGCGCCCCATGTTGGTTTTAACTTTGTTTCATAATAAGTTACAATGAAACATGACTATAAAATCAGCGGTATCACCTGCAATAACTGCATATCAAAAATCAAAAGTGAATTTTTGAAAATCGGTGATATAGTGGAAGCTGATATACAACAAACAGCTCCTCAGGCAACACTGGAAATGCAGAAACATATTCCCTTGAAAAAACTGCAGGAAGCACTTGACAGAGCAGGAAATTATACCATTTCCGAATTCGGTGCGGGGATGAAAGATCATGAATCAAAATCATCCGCAACCTGGTTCCAAACTTATAAACCGGTATTACTTTTGTTTTTTTTCCTGCTTCTTATTTCTACTATTCTGGCTTTTAAAGAAACAGGATTTGAATGGATGCTGGCTATGCGCATTTTCATGAGCGGTTTTTTCCTCATTTTTTCTTTTTTCACAATGCTTGACCTGAAAGGATTTGCTGAAGCCTATGCAGGATACGATATCATTGCACAACGATTTTTCAATTGGGGCTATATTTATGCCACACTTGAACTGTTGCTGGGAATCGCATTTGCAGTCGATTTCAATCCACTGATTACTTCATTATTTACGATTATTCTGATGGCAACAGGCTTAACCGGCGTTCTTCGTTCGGTTTTTAACAACCGGAAAATTCAGTGTGCCTGCCTCGGCACTGTATTTAATCTT
>JAATGW010000321.1 GCA_015654495.1 Chitinophagales bacterium | reverse complement strand
ATTGCACTGTGGTGACGGACCGGGACCCGACGATGTAGACTGGATTGCATTGATCCGGGATTGGGTGGAAAAGGATAAAGCGCCGGAAAGGGTGGTTATGTCGAAAAAGGAAAATGGAAAAACTATAATGACAAGGCCTGTATTCCCATTTCCGAAGGTGGCTGCTTATAGCGGAAAAGGAGATACAAACCTTGAAAAAAACTTTACGGGTGATACGCCTTAGAGAAGGAGAAGAGAAAGAGGACGAGGTGAGAAACATAAAATTGTAGAGCCGCCATGCATGCTGGCTCAAAAGTATCAGTCAGCACAAAGAAAATGAGAGTTCAGGTTCTGATAACGGTTAAGGATAACGGCATTGGAATTCAGCAAAAGTTGTCAATAAAATCTTCCAGCCTTTTTTCACTACCAAACCTACCGAACAAAAAATCATGGGCCACAAGATTCCCGTCGTACCCTGGAACAAAAAACCATTTCTGTATTGGCTGTTGTACTTCGTACTTCGCAGCTCGGACTTCGTACTTCAAATTGCGAACACATGAATCCGGAAATTCATTTTATTTCCAGACCTAAAACCATACACCACAAATTCCTGACCTACCCTGGAACAAAAAAACCGTTTCTGTATTGGCTGTTTTACTTCGTACTTCGTACCTCGCACTTCGTACTTCAAAAAATACCATGTATACCCGTTTAAAAATATTCTTCTTCTTTCTGTTGCCTGCTATTTCTGTTTCAGGTCAGCAACTGCCTGACAGTTTACGAAAAGCTCTTCAGCAATCAGATGTTGATTCAATTATTTACCAGACAACAATCCAGATATATAATTACTATGAAGAGCTTAACCGCGATAGCGCGTTATTTTATGCTGACCGATCCGTTCTGCTAAGCAGAAAAAATAACAAAAAAATTAACGAAGCATATTCGCTAAGCCGCAAAGCTTACCAGCAAATAAACATGGGTCGGTATGCTGAAGCACTTCATAGTTTACTGGCTGGATTTGCCATAAGCGAGAACGCCGAAAATAATTATTACTATTGGGCAGTTGATCCGCTGATGCATGAATCCCAAAACAGGCTGTATGCACTTTCCTGCACGCATCACATTTTTGGAATACTCATGCGGGAAACACTTAACCCTGAACAACAAATTGTCCATTTCAGAGAAGCAAAACGTTTAGCAGTAGAGATCAATAATCCCGCACGTTCCCTGCTGGGAAGTCTTAACCTTGGCAGGATCTATCTCGATACCCACAGACTCGATTCAGCACTGTTTTATGAAAACCAGGGCGAAGCAATTATCCGGTCCTCCGGTCGCGAAAAATACCTGTCAACTATTAATTTATTCAAAGGACTTATATACAAGGAAAAAGGAGATACGGCCCGTGCCCTGAGCTGTTTTTATGAATGCATAAGATCGGGGATCGAACAGAATAATCTGGATGGGTTGGTGAGGGGCTATCGTGAACTGACACATTATCATCTTTCAACGAAAAATAAAGACTCGGCCCTTTACTACGCAATCAGTCAACTCGACATTTCGAAAAAGCTCGGAGCGGTTTCTACCATCGGGCATCATATTGGCATTGCATACGAGAATCTTTACCTGGTTTACCAGGCAGGTAACCACCCAGACAGCGCTTATAAATACCTGGCGCTTGCAAAAAGGACTACCGACAGCATCAACAATTCGCGGATAAAAAGTCTGGCTGAATTTCAAAAGCTGACACTCAGTGAACAGCAGCGTTCTCAGAATATCGAAAAGGAAAAAATCGCTTATCAAAACAAAATCAGAGTCTACTTCCTGTTATCAGGCATCGGGGTACTATTATTACTTGCCATCATTTTCTACAGAAATAACCAACAAAAACAAAAAGCAAAACTCAGGATTGAGGAAGCTTATGATCACCTGAAATCTACACAACAGCAATTGATTCAGTCTGAAAAAATGGCCTCTCTCGGTGAGCTGACTGCTGGTATTGCACATGAGATACAGAACCCGTTAAATTTCGTGAATAATTTCTCGGAGGTGAGCGGGGAAATGATTGTTGAGGCAGCAGGCAGCAGGCAGGAGGCAGGAGAGAACAGCCCTGTAGTTACCGAGCTGCTGACGGATATCAGACAGAATCTGGAAAAGATTAACCATCATGGGAAAAGAGCAGATTCGATTGTAAAAAGTATGTTGCAGCACAGCCATACCGGCAGAGGCGAAAAAGAACCAACGGATGTCAATGCCCTGGCTGATGAATATTTGCGCGCGGCTTTTCATAATCAGAAAGCAAATGATGCATCATTTTATGTCGATATACAAACCAGCTTTGATCCTGCTATTGGAAAAATAAATATTATCCCGCAGGACATTGGAAGAGTGCTATTGAACCTGTACAATAATGCGTTTTATACAGTGGGGGAGAAATACAAAGAGGGTGAGAAACAGAAAACAGAATCAGAAATTCGTAGGGACGCCATGCATGGCGTCCAGGGATACCAACCGCAGGTATCAGTCAGTACAATAAAAAAGAGCAACCATGTAGAAATAACGGTTAAGGATAACGGCAACGGCATTCCTCAGAAAATTATCGACAAAGTTTTTCAACCGTTTTTCACAACAAAACCAACAGGCCAGGGAACAGGTCTCGGATTATCACTGGCATATGACATAGTAAAAGCACATGGCGGCGAAATAAATGTCGCCAGTAATGAAGGTCGGGGTACGGAGTTCCTGATAATACTAAATGAAAATTCATGAAAACGACTGCTCAACGTTAAACTTTAAACGTTGAACGTAAAACTTGTTTATGTACCGAATTCTGACATGCATTCTTTTTTGTTTTTTTGCCGGCGGCAACGGTTTCGCAGCTGATAGTACAGTGCTGATAACGCCGTACATGTTCAGCATCAATCATGAACTGCTGATTGGAGAATCGGATGGCTGGCGTTTCAATAAAAATCCTCCGGAATTTGTTGTTGAAAGCCCAACCGACACGGGATGGATTAAGCTGAAACCAGTTGAACTTTCAGCGGCAATGGCGGACAAGTCAGGACGACTGGAAGGATGGTTCCGGATCCGGATAAACACAGGCAATCAGAAAACTTATCTGAGGTACTCCGGATGGGCTGCAGCAGAACTTTATGTGAATGGCAAACAACTACGGTCCTTCGGAAATACAGGTGATCACGGGCAACCATTTAAAGACTATAATTATTCCAACGATCTCTATTCATTGGTTGAATTGCCTGCTGCTCAGGAGCACCTGATCTTGTTGCATTTTGTAGATTTTCTCTCTGCACCCGGGGCGAAATCACTGAAATCCGAATACAATGGTTTGAAAAATTTCATCAAGGTTACCAATGAAAATTACTATCAACGGTTTACACGGCATATCAGGATATGGCCGATATACAGCACTATTTGGGACTCGGTAAGTATCCTGATTTCATTTTTATTCTGGCTGCTTAGATTTTTAAATAGAGACGAGAAAAACCTGAAATGGTTCGCGTCACTGGTTTCGGTAACAACAATCTTTTATATATGCAGGATTGTTTCCGAAGATAACCGGGCATCTTTCGAAACCTTTCGCCTGCTCACCGATATCCATTTTTTTACCTTAATCATTTCCTATTGCATAACGATTTTAATTGTTGCGCTTGTTTTCAAAAGGAAAGTGGGGACGACACTTAAACTAATCCTGGCTGCATATTGACTTTCAGGCATAATCCAGCTTTTTATCTCATTCAACAGAAACCCGGGAGCAGTGATGACCTTGGTTACGATGTTGATCTATTCCTACTATATTATCAGTTCCTGGAAAACATTGAAAGGGGCCCAGTGGGCAATTGTAGCGGGCATAACACTCTCTTCGCTGATAGTGCTGGCATATGCAGTGCAGTTGCTAACCTATCCATCCGCATTTGTACCCGGCTATATGCTACTTGTTACCGGTATAGCGCTAACAAACCCGCTGGCTTTACTTGTATATGTAGCGCTGCGTTTCAGAGAAATTATCCGGGAAACTCAAATAAGTGCCGCGCAGGTTCTCCGCTTATCCGAAGAAAAAAGACACCAGGCTGAGAAACAGCAAAAAATTCTCGAAGAAGAAGTAGCACGCCAAACAGCCGAACTTCGATCAACGCTTAACAATCTTAAAGCCACACAGTCACAGCTTATACAAAGTGAGAAAATGGCTAGTCTCGGTGAGTTAACTGCGGGCATTGCACACGAAATACAGAATCCTTTGAATTTTGTAAATAATTTTTCGGAGGTGAGCGTGGAAATGATTGTTGAGGCAGAAGGCAGCAGGCAGCAGGCAGGAGAGAACAGCCCCTTGGTTTCAGAGCTGCTGACTGATATCAAACATAATCTGGAGAAAATAAATCATCACGGTAAACGGGCGGATGCGATTGTAAAAAATATGCTCCAGCACAGTCGTACCGGCAGAGGTGAAAAAGAGCCTACGGCTATTAACGCATTGGCGGATGAATACCTGCGGTTGGCATACCATGCATTCCTTTCCGGCAGATCCGGGTTAGAAGGAAAAAATCTACAGGATGCTTCGAAAAACATCTCTGCGGTTATTATAAAAACTGATTTCGATCCGGCGATAGGAAAAATCAATATTATTCCGCAGGATATGGGAAGAGTGCTGCTGAATTTGTACAATAATGCGTTTTATGCTGTGAGGGAGAAATACAAAGAGGGTGAGAAACAGAAAACAGAAATTCGTAGTGACGTCATGCATGACTTCCAGGGATACCACCCGACGGTATCAGTCAGCACAAAGAAACAGGGCGATCAGGTTATAATAAAGGTTAAGGACAACGGCAATGGTATTCCTCAGAAAGTTATCGACAAAATATTTCAACCTTTTTTTACGACCAAACCTACGGGACAAGGAACAGGACTTGGATTATCATTATCTTATGATATCATCAAAGCGCTTGGCGGGGAAATTAAAGTATGGAGTGCGGAAGAGCAAGGATCTGAGTTTATTGTAAGCCTGCCGCTTGTTTGAATTGGAAACCATCGTTAAGCCGAACCACCATAAACCGGTTAAAATTTCGTATTCAGGCCAAACTATTTTATGCGGTCAGTAATATTCTATCTGCTCTTTCATTTTTTCATTTCGCCGGCACTGGCGCAACCTTTCGATGTCGGGAAGCTGAGAGAATTGATTGAAGGGTTTGGTGATTCTGATACCACGAAAATCTTATCTCTTCTTAAGCTTGCGGCTTATTATAATCACAATAATCTTGATAGCGCCTTGTATTTTGACAATAGGGCCATTCAACTTTCTCAAAATTTAAGATACCCTTACGGAGAAGCCCAGGGTTTTTCGATACTTGCCGGCATAGCAGATCATTCGGGTGATATGGCAAAATCTTTCAACCTCGCCTCAACCGCGCTAAGGATGGCAGAAAGATTGAAGTATGGAAGAAATGAGCTGATGAGTAAAGCCTATACTCAAATGGGCTTCTTCGAATATAATTCCGGGCATATACAGGAAGGAATTGAGTTTCTCAGAACAGCAATAAACCTGCTAAGTAAAACCAATACACCGGAGTCGCAATACTTCGAGAAATATTCGCATATAAGCAGGGCCATGCGTTTGCAGGGGAACCTGGATTCGGCGCTCTATTACGCAAGCAGAGGATACGAACTTTCAGGGAAGGCACAACAACTATCTTATTTTCATCCGCTCGCTTCAAATGCACTTGGATTGGTTTATGAATCGAAAGGTGATACTTTAAAAGCCATCTATCTTTTTCACGAAGCAGAATATGAAGCGAAAAAGGCCAATCATTTATTTGCTCTCTCCAATACTTACAATAACCTGGCTCGTATTTTTAACCTATCCGGAAAATCTGATTCTGCATTATATTTCGCAACAAAATCACTGAAGATTATTCAGCAATGTTATTTCGGCGCGTACTTGCCAGAGACGGCAAATCAATTGTCAATCGCCTACGAAACATTAAAAAAACCGGATAGTGCTTTGAAATACATTAAGACGATGTTGATTGTGGAAGATAGTATACTGAACCAATCCAAAAGACAACAACTCGTCATTATGACTTTTGAGGAAAACAGAAGAAATGAAAAGCTCCTGGTAGAAAAGAATGCCTATATCAGCAGGATCAGAACCTTTCTGTTAATCGGATTCTTAATCGTGATTTCAGGTATCTGTCTGTTGCTTTACCGTAATATCAAATCCAAAGCGAAGGCCAACCTTGCCATGCAAAAAAAACAAAAAGAACTTGAAGATACTATGCATCATCTGCGTGCTACCCAGGCGCAGCTCATTCAATCGGAAAAAATGGCTTCTCTCGGAGAACTTACCGCAGGTATCGCACACGAAATACAGAACCCATTGAATTTTGTAAATAACTTTTCGGAGGTGAGTGGGGAAATGTTGGAGGAGGCAGCAGGCAGCAGGCAGCGGGCAGCAGAGAACAGCCCTGAGGTTACGGAGCTGCTGACTGATATCAAACATAACCTGGAGAAAATAAATCATCATGGAAAGCGGGCGGATGCGATTGTAAAAAATATGCTCCAGCACAGCCGCACTGGCAGAGGTGAAAAAGAGCCAACGGATATTAAGGCATTGGCGGATGAATACCTGCGACTGGCACATCATGCATTCCTGTCTGGCAGGCCTGGGTTGGAAGGAAAAGAGCCGAAGGATGCTTCCAAAAACATACCTGCAGTTATTATAAAAACTGATTTCGATCCGGCGATAGGAAAAATCAATATTATTCCACAGGATATTGGCAGGGTGTTGTTGAACCTGTACAATAATGCGTTTTACGCCGTGAAGGAGAAAGAGAAAGAGGGACGCCGGGAGAAACAGAAAACAGAAACAGAAATTGGTAGAGACGTCATGCCTGACGTCTCCGGAATGCAAGGCGGTTCAGAATACCAACCGGCAGTATCAGTCACTACAAAGAAAAAAGGCAATCTCATTGAAATAACAGTAATGGATAACGGTAATGGAATACCGGAAAATATCCTCGATAAAATATTCCAACCTTTTTTTACAACGAAACCTACCGGCGAGGGCACTGGCCTGGGATTATCATTGTCGTATGATATCGTAAAAGCTCATGGTGGAGAAATAAAAGTAAAAACCCGGAAAGGTATAGGTACTGAATTTTTCATCGAATTACCAATAAACGCGTGACCTGGTTTTTCCCGCCGCATTTGTCTTGCGGTATGATTGTCTTTTAAGGTCTGTTTTCGATATACTCCTCATTAATCACTTATCACTTCCCATCAGTATCAATATTAAATTTTGCCGTTTGTATGCATCTGCCCTTCTCATTATGTTTGGCGGTTGTGCAGGCTGCTGATCTTGCCCAATAGCCTGCCTTTTCATCAGCATAACTGAGAATGTTTTCCCATTCTGGTTTTATACTACCGTTATATATACACTTTGACAAAGCTTCTAAAAAATAACCGGTAAAGAATCCTCCAAAATCATCTTTTCCGCCAGCCAATTCACCCTTTCCCGCGGCAGTAGCGAGTATAGATAAAGGATGATGCCGGATAAAAAGTTTATCCCCATTATCCATATCATCATCTTCTGAATTTTCTCCCGCTGCCTGCTGCTTTTTATGAACGACCCGCTCCCGGGCAGTTACCAAAACATTATCAAAATCTGCGTTATCACCCGCAGCAGTGGTATTACAGCAATCACTTAAAACAATATTAACCCCCGCTCCTATTTTTATGATGCGATCGTATATATCTTCTTTCATTCTCAAATTAGTCGTCTCAACATTTTGATCTTCCCCGGTTTTCAACCACATACGCGGATAATCCCCGGCATCGGCCGGAAATCTGAATCCATGCCCACTGTAATAAAACACTACAATATCAGTTCTGGCAGGTGCCTGAGTTTGCAGCCAGTTGTTTATAGCATCTTCAACCGCTGCTTTGCTGAACTGATCTCCCTTAATAATTTTCGGCTCTTCCATTTCCATACCAAGCCAATCTGCAAGTTCTTCAAAAGCATAGGTCACTTCATTCAGGTCGGTTTCACACCTTTTTCCAATATCCTTATCATCTGAATCAATCACAGCAATAAGAAATATTCTTGATTGAAATAGATTTTTGTATAATCCGGATCCTTGTTTTGTTTCGTAAGCCGGATGAATATAATCCCCGGCGGTAACTGATACAGCTGATAAAAGCCATATCATTATGGCAGCAGCATATTTAAAATGCTTCATAAAGAATCATTAAAAAGTTGCTTTCTTTAAATAGTATGTATCTAAACAGTAAAAAGCAATTGGTGAATATGCCGGGCTTTTAATTGTGTAGTTACTTTCTGTTCATATTACGTCACTACTATTTCGGTGTACCACCGGATTTAGGAGGGAGCGGAGAATGGACAACGTCTTCGTCAAGTGGCGGATCATTATCATCTGTAGCCTCATTGCTGGTTTCATCTTTACCTGCGTCTTCAGTGTCCTCCTCATCTTCCTCTTCATCTTCGGGTCCCGGAGAATTAAAGTCATGCAGATCAAAGTTTGATTGATAAATTTCAGGTACGGCATTACCTGCTATGGTTTCGGCAAAGTCATTATTTATGTTTTCCATATTTTCATTTATATTCAATTATAAACCTAATTCTTTTTTTCAACTCTATAGTGCCTATTTTGTTAGCTCTTTAATCCGGTTGTTTTGGTCAACCTTTTGTATGAAGATATTGTTTAGCATTATATTTTTATTCTCTTTGAACGCAATTGTCTTTCCCGGTTTTGTATTGACCCAAACGGTCACTTCCACCAATCAGTTAAAAGAAAAACTTAATCGTGTTGAGAAACAGAAGGGTTATCCTCATGATACTGCTTACGTCAATGCATTAACTGATCTTGCTTATATATATTCCTCCACTTACCCCGACAGCACATTATTATTACTGGAGGGCAATGCAGAACGTTGTCATGCATTAGGATATAAAGAAGGCGAAGTGGATACGTATATGATCACGGGCGATGCTTTTCAAACAAAAGGCATGTACGATAAGGCGTTGGAATATTTTGAAAAATCATACAGGCTCGCAAAAGACATTAACTATAAAAAGGCATTCTCACTTATCCGGAACAGGATTGGAATTGTACATCTTAATACGGCGAATTATCCTGAAGCATTGAGTAAATTTTACGAATCACTTAAAGAAGCTGAGGCTAATCACAATAATGACTTAATTGGAGCTACATTAAACAATATCGCCATTGTCCATTTTTATCAGGGCAAGTTTGATGAAGCGGAAAGCGTTTTTCAGCAGAGGCTTAAACTGGCACAGGAAATGAGAGACAGCGGTAGTATGAGCCTCGCATATAACGGCCTGGGTGAAATAAACCTGCAACAAAAAAATCCTGCAAAGGCCCTGCATAACCTTACCACTGCATATAATCTGGCTTTAAAAGCTAATGACCAGGAAATGCTGCTGACTGTTATTCTTTCAACAGCGGAAGCCTACTATGAATTGGACAGTTTGCAAAAATCCCTTTCCCTTTTTGAAGATGGCCTCCGGCTTTCAAAGCAGATGAGTTACGGCACATATATATGTAATGCTTTAATAGGTTTGGCAAAAACACAATACAGGCAGGGTCTATTTAAAAAGGCATTGGCAAATGGCCTGGAAGGACTGCAAAGATCCGAAGAGATGGGCCAGGTGCAATTGATGCGGGACGCCAATGAAATTGTTTCAACGATTTATGAAGCATTAAATGACGGGAATAATGCGCTTACTCATTACAGAACATATAAAGTATACTCAGACAGCATGAATAACCTGGCAAGTCAGCGTGCCATAGCTATCGAGAAGGCCAGTTATGAGTTTTCAAAAAAAGAAATTGTATTTCAACGCAAAACCTTACAACAACGATGGATTATTTTTTCTGCTTTCGCAGCTCTGCTATTAGCGGCAGTGATATTATGGCTGATCAACCGGAACAGAAAACGGCTTAACCATACCAACAAAGAACTGCATAAGAAAAATGAAGTAATAGAAAATCAAAAATTGATAGCTGAGGAAACACTTTTTAAGCTCCGGGCCACGCAGGCACAACTTATTCAGGCAGAAAAAATGGCCTCGCTGGGTGAGCTGACAGCAGGTATCGCACATGAAATTCAGAACCCATTAAATTTCGTGAATAATTTTTCGGAGGT
>JAATGW010000513.1 GCA_015654495.1 Chitinophagales bacterium | reverse complement strand
TTCTCTTCATTCATCATAAAATAAACAGCTTCAACACGGGAACTGTCTTCACGTATCAGGTCAATGGCCACCTGCTCCGGCGTCTGGTTACGTATTTTCGCAACTTCTTCAAGCGTCTTTCCCGTATATTTTCTTAAGGAATCTTTGCGGAATGAACTCAGGAGAATGCCGGAAGGACCTCCGTTGCTGAGAAACATATTCTCCCAGCTGTTTGTCTTTGTCAGCATTTCCTTTTTTATTTTTTCACTCGTTACAGGATCGTTCAGCCGCCTGAGAAATTCCATAAATCCGCCATCCTGTGCCCATGGCGGCATTGTAGCACTTAGTCCGGTTGCACCTGCAGTATAAGTATACATATCGGTCGTGATCCGCAGCCCAGCTTTGCGGGCAGAATCAATTTTCTGTACAACCAGGTCGTATTTCTGCCAGTTATGACTGCCCGCCATTTTAAGGTGATAAACTTCAGCAGGCACATTTGCTTCTTTGGAAATCCGGATCAGTTCATCCAATGATTCGAGCAACTGATTCCCTTCACTGCGGATGTGAGAAATATACATGCCGTTATGCTGACCCACCACTTTCGCAAGTTCAATCAGCTCATCCGTGTCCGCATAAAATCCCGGAGGATAAATTAATGCAGAGCCCAAACCAAGTGCACCTTCTTCCATGGCCTCGTTAACGAGGGCCTTCATCTGTTCCAATTCAACGGGAGTAGCCTTCCGGTCTTCTTCACCAATTACATATTCCCTTATTGTACTTGCCCCAACGAAGGAAGCAACATTGGGTGACACTCTGTTCTCCATCAGCTTCAGGTAACCGGCAAGTGTGTTCCAGGCCGTATCAAATTTTTCTTTTGGAAAATATTTCATGACATCAGCCTTCATGACCTGATTCAGCGGACCGGCAGAACCGCCTTCTCCAAAAACTTCCAGTGTCACTCCCTGGCGGATATCACTCTGGCTCTTCCCGTCCTCCAGCAGGGAACCGACTGCCCAACTGAGCACATTGATAAAACCCGGTGCAACTGCTTTTCCTTTTGCATCTATTTCCTTTTTTGCTTTCAGATCACCAAGATCACCGATAGCCAGAATGGTATCCGCAACCACCGCAACGTCCCCTTTAACCGGAGGATTACCGCTGCCGTCATAAATTAACCCGTTTCGTATGATCAGATCTGCTTCCGGCTTGCTGCTGCAGGAAAGAAGAAAAGCAGCCATCACTACGAATAAACCAAATGATTTAAGGAAATACATATAAGCCTTTTTTCTGTGGATTCAAGTTAAATCGTTTTTTTTAAAAAGCAATATTTTTATTGACTATTTTTTTTATATACATATTTTTATATACTAGATTTGTTGCAACAATTTACTAAGCGATGAAACCTAAAGCGATTATAATTACCGGTGGAACGCTCCACCAGAGCATTGCAAAAACAGCACATGGACTGATCAGGACAACATCCAGATATGAAATTGTGGGTGTGATTGATAAAAATTCAGCAGGCAGGGACGCAGGAGAAGTAGTTGATAAAATTCACCGCGGAATTCCGGTCTACGCGGATATAAAGGAATTTATAGCACATAGTCCTGTAAAAGCGGACAATGCCATCATCGGGGTAGCGTTTCCCGGTGGAATTTTACCAAAAGAAATCGAAGCCGAACTAAAGGAAATCATCAGCGCGAAAATATCAATCGTATCCGGGCTGCATGATTTCCTGGCTGAGAAAACCGAACTGCGCTCAATTGCAGAACTGCACGGTGTAAAGCTGCTGGACATCCGGAAACCCAGGCCCCGGAAGGATCTCAGGTTCTGGACCGGGGAAATACTCAATGTAAAATGCCCGGTCATTGGCGTATTGGGCACCGATTGCGCACTGGGAAAAAGGACAACCTCGGTCATGATCACTGAAAAACTGAAAGCAGAGGGTGTAAATGCACACATGATTTTCACCGGTCAAACCGGCTGGTTGCAGGGACATAAATACGGTTTCATTCTCGATTCCACTTACAATGATTTTATTTCAGGTGAACTGGAACATGCAATTGTAAGTTGTTACAGCAATGAAGATGCAGATGTCATTTTTGTTGAGGGGCAATCGGCGCTTTCCAACCCGAGCGGTCCCTGTGGCGCGGAATATTTACTATCGGCAAATTGTAAGGCTGTGATCCTGCAGCACTCTCCTGCCCGGGTTTTTTATGAAGGTCTTGAAGAAACCGGTATTAAAATATCTCTGCGCAGGGATATGGATATCATTGCCTCATACGGATGTGAAGTAATTGCATTGACCCTGAACACTGCCGGGTTAAGCCACGAAGAAGCACTCGCCAGTAAGCGATTCTATGAAAAGGAATTCGACCTGCCTGTAATATTGCCCATCGAAGAAGGAATGGAAGATCTGGGAGCAGTTGTAAAAACATATATGGAAAAATTCAGCCAGGAAATAGTGACTCATTAAAGTGTAAACGATGAAAATTACAAAAGCAACAGTAACAGAAGAGAACCTCGAGATCACCAGGCCCTATACCATTGCATTCAAAACCGTGAGCTCGGTTGAAAACGGAATTATCAGACTGACAACCGATACCGGGCTAACGGGCTACGGCGCTTTTAATCCATGTTATGAAGTGATAGGCGAACATCTTGAGGATGCTCTGACCGTGTGCAATAATGAAAGCCTTGAATGGTTGCTGGGAAAAGATTTCAATGATTTTGACGATCTGATCCGCCAGGTTCAGCTGCAATACGCCGGATCAATTTCAGGAAGAACAGGAATAGAAATTGCATTGTATGATCTGTATGCCCAGCATCTTGGTTTACCGCTGGTAAAAGTTCTCGGACAGCAAATTGATTCGATGCCAACTTCAATCACGATCGGTATAAAAAATGTAGCAGAAACACTCCAGGAAGCTGACGAATACGTCGGCCGGAAATTCCGCATATTGAAAATCAAACTCGGTATTTCCCTCGAAGAAGATCTTGAACGCCTGATTAAACTGAGGGAAAGATTCGGGTACGACATAAGGTTGATCATCGACGCTAACCAGGGTTATGATTTTGAGCAGCTCGGAGAATTCTGTAAAAAAACAGCCGGGTTAAATATTGAACTGATTGAGCAGCCGCTCGCAGCAGGCAAAGAGCATGAAATGCGGATGCTGAGACCGGAGATTAAAAAACTGGTGGCGGCAGATGAATCACTTATCGGCCCGGAAGAAGCGGCTACACTTAGCCGCGAGCCCGGCATCTGCGGGTTTTTCAATATCAAATTAATGAAATGTGCCGGTATATGTCGTGCATTGCAGATTGCCGACACCGGCCTGAAAAACCAAATCGATCTGATGTGGGGTTGCAACGATGAAAGCATCGTGAGTATTACTGCCGCATTACATACCGCTTTCTCATGTACGAACACCAGGTTTATTGATTTGGATGGTAGTTTAGATCTTGCCAGGGATGTGGTTCGCTCGGGGTTCATTCTCAAAGACGGCATCATGACGATTCCTGAGCGTCCCGGCCTGGGACTTGTTCCGCTGGATTAAAACGCACAATTAAATCTGAAGAAAAAGGAAGCAGTCTTGCTTCCTTTTTACGTTTAACGTTGAAGGTTAAACGTAAAACGTCGAAAGTAAAAAGCCGGCTCAAAAAAGAACCGGCCTGAACTTGTACCAAAACTGACGGGAAAAATTTTAAATAGTTCGCAGTTTGTAGTTCACAGTTCATAGTTCATAGTTCACAGTGCATAGTTCACAGTTCATAGTTCACAGTTCACAGTTCATAGTTCATAGTTCACATTTTTGAACCGCCGGTGGCCTGAGCTTGTCGAAGGCCGGCTGTTCCTCCTGCCTTTTGCCTCTTGCCTCTTGCCTTTTGCCTGTCAATACTTCTCATGAATTTCCGTCATCACCCGTACCATTTCCGCTCTTATTTCCGGCGTCGGCCTCGTGAAATTGTTATTCATGAACGAAAAAATATATCGCTTCCCTTTTCGTGTCACCAGGAACCCGCTCTGGTTGTGCACATATTGCAGTGTTCCGGTTTTTGCAAACACAAATGGTGAGCCGTTATCCGTTTGGTAAGCCTCAGCTATGGTGCCTGAAACTCCGCCTGCCGGAAACAGCTGATGCAATCGTTGCTCATTACCCACTTTATCGCGGATCTTGATAAGCAGTGCAATAATGGTTCGCGGCGTGAAAAGATTTCCTGCAAAGCCTGCACCATTCACCCAGTATGCTTTCGCCGGCAGGTCGGCAAGAAAATTTTTCTGACTGTAATTCCGCACTGAATCCACATTCAGCGGACCTCCGAATGTGGAACCGCAAATCATTACAATCTGCTCCGCAAGATAATTATCACTCGGCAACATCATTCTGCGATACAGGGAATCTGAAAGAATACTGTAAAGCGTTGCGGCATCCCGGGGCAATTCTTTTCTCGACATATGCACCTCTTTTTCCAGCACGAGCTCCAGCATCTGAATGGTTTTTTCTGCTTCAGGATTTGTCATAACCGGCGGCGGATAATGATAATCACCGACAGGCAACGGCATTGGTTCAATTAGGAAATTTCTTGAGCGATGCGTTAAATAATTGGATACGGAATAAAACAATTTCTTATCAGTATTTTTTAAAAAACTCAGCACACGGTTTGTGTTCAGATCCGGGTGCAGAAATGTCGGATCGCCTGTGCCCCAGAAAAAAAGTGAATCGCCACTGATCACATACCGGAGGCCGGGAATGGAATCTCCCAGCATATTCAGTGCTGTGTACAGAGTGAACATTTTTGTATTGGATGCAGGTACAAAATATTTATCCGCATTGTGTTCATATACCATTTTACCCGTTTCCTCATCGAACAAAGCAAAGCCGGTGAAATGTTCATTCACTATTCCTGTGCGTTCAAAAATCGCCTTGATTTCTGTGGCTTTCATTTTCTGCGCAGCAGCCTGAAAAAAGATCAGGCTGCCTGCAGAAAATAATAAGAGCCTTAACAAATAAACTCTTTTCATAAAACCGTATGAGCGATTATGGATTTGGTGTCATTAAACTATTGGTCGAAAGTTCTTCCGATGAGATCGGCCATACATACAGCGTCGCTGAAGGTGCCAACTCAGGCGCACTCCCTGAAGGTGCTGTTTTCCCAGGGATCGGAAGGACCTGTCTTTGTACATCCGGCACTCTGAATCCTTCACCAAGAAATTCAATTCTTTTTTCAGTAAGGATCAGTTCGATCAATTTCGACTGTGATGCCAGATCTGCCGGATTGAAAGTATAACCCGCATCAGAGCGGTTGCGTACTGCTTTGAGAAGTGTTGCGGCAGCGGACAGATCATTATTACGCGCTGCAGCTTCTGCATAATTAAGCAGTACTTCGGCGTAACGCATCACCGGAACATAATCCGTATTGGGATTTGGTGTGTTGTATTTGCTCAGCCAGCGCTGCCCCTGAGATGTCACAATAAAACTACTGCGTTTATCCGCGGCATTTGTAAAGACAGGATTGGCCAGTATGCCGCCGGCGTTGAGATAATAGCCTGAACCTGCTGCGGGCGGGGCACGAAAATAATAAGTAATGAGCGAGCCCGCATCTGCATCTGTAAACGGCATATAGAATACAGCTTCATTACCGTCGTAATGCCCCGTAAATAAATCTGAATAATCAGGTTCGAGTGAAAGGTCTACTCCGGAAGGAGAACTGATGGTAGCCAGGGATACGATCCTGCTTGCTTCCGCTACAGCTGCTGTATAGTCACCTTTATACAGTTGCGTCCTTACCTTGAAAGCAATAGCGGTGTTTTTCTGTGCCTTTACACGATCAGTATAATTATCTCCATGGGATTCCGGCAATCCGTCTTCAGCTTCATTGAGGTCCTGCAGGATCTGGGCGTATACTTCCGCCACCGTACTTCTTGCCAGGTCGTTGTTGGCACCGGAATTTTCCCTTTGCAAACGCAGGGGAATGCCGGGCGATGCGCCATTATCCATCGTATAGGGCCTTGCATACACCTGTACCAGGGCGAGATAAGATACCGCCCGCACGAATTTCGCTTCGGCAATATACTGTGTAAACAATTCCGGACTTATCACATCAGGATTCTCCTGTAGTCCGGCAATAAATGTGTTGGCCCTGTTTATAGCCTGGAAACCGGAGGACCACATTCCAATTACCTCGCTGGACCCTGAATTCACAGTATGTGCCCACACATTCATCGCCTGTCCCGGATCAGGATTTCCCATCAGAAATTCATCTGCACGGAGTTCATTAAAGATGAGATAACGCCCACCATAGAAATTGGCGCTTTTCAATCCCTTGTATAATGCCGTTACCTGCGCAGCTACACGCTCAGGGGTGGCAAAGGCTGTGGCATCGGAAATAGAAGTATCAGGACTGGTGTCGAGGATATCTTTGATACAACCTGTAAATGACAACAGAAAGGCCATCAATACTATCACCACAGTCCGCTGCTTATATATCATATTTTTCATTGCTTTTGTTTTTGGTATCCAACAATTACAGAATTATCAGAAGCTTACGTTGATCCCAAACGTGATTGTTCTCGAAGAAGGCGCAGAGTTTTTATCCGCACCGGGCGCAGAAGAATCATTGCCGTTGACGGAAACTTCAGGATCGGAGCCCGGATAATTTGAGAATATGAGCAGGTTTGTTCCCTGCGCATAAATCCGCGCTGAAGAAATCCTGATTTT
>JAATGW010000036.1 GCA_015654495.1 Chitinophagales bacterium | reverse complement strand
TCAAATTATCTGATGGGTGGTTTTGCATGATTTTAAAATGAACATCCATATGGTTTTAAAACCCTGAACAAGAATGGTGAACTGCTGAGGTTTATTGATAAACTTGCAGATTATACTGATCGCCATCCTTATGATTCCAATGCTAAGCAATCACTATTAACTTATCTGAATGCACGCGATGGTTGGGTAGCAGATTACCCCATCGCTGATTCAATTAAAAGGAGAATCGATCTTGATCTGCAGGCCTTATGGAATAATGCGCAGAACTTACCAATAGCTAAACAGGCTATGTTGGTTACAGCAACAATAAAATATTACCCGACTACAAACAGTCTGCATAAAAAAGCAACCGGACTTCTGGAATCAATCCGGCAACTGGCCATAGCTGATACAGTCAATGGCATTCGATGGAAGGATATGGCAGATGCTGATGATCTTTCTTCCACCACAGAAGACTGGGTAATGCGTATCGCTGAAGCTTTTGAAACCGCAGGGCATTCAGAAGAAACAATCCGTGGAATTATACAATGGCTATTGACAGCAAAAAAAGAACATCACTGGAGCAGTACAAAGTCCACTGCTGAAATAATTGGATTGATTGGCCGTCATCAAAAGGAAATTATCGGCGAGACAAAGGAAATCAGGGTTAAAATGGGAACCACTGAAATCACGGTTACTGATGATCTTTTTAGCGGGAATTATTACGCGTTCAAACCAAGTAATGCTGACAATTTTCCCGACGAGATCCTGGCAGAAAAAAAATCTTCAACTCCTGTTTCGGGGTCAATGGTCTTTTATTATTTTACTCCGGATCCGCCATCAGGAATTGAAAACAATGCTGTTAAGCTTAGTAAGTCTGTTTTGATACAGAATTCCGTATCAAAACAATGGGAGCAAATTAAAGAAAGCCAAAAAATAAAGATTGCCGATAAAATAAAGATCATTCTCAGCATCGAAGCCCCGAAACAATTAAGCTATGTTTTTATTGACGACAAACGGGCTGCCTGTCTTGAACCAGTCGATGGCATGAGCGGCTACGGGTATGAAAATCATCTTTCCTATTATAAGTCTGTTCGGGATGAAGGCTTTCAGTTTTTCTTTGAAAAAATCCCTTCCGGTATTTCAAATATCCAATATGAACTTGTGGCAGCTAAAGAAGGAATATTCACCAATGGAATCAGCGCGCTGCAATGCATGTATCAACCTGAACTTTCTGCCTATTCAAAAGGGCTAAAACTGGAGGTGATCAGATGAAGGACATTCAACGTTCAACGTTTAACGTCGGGGAAGAGTGGGGATTGCATTTCAGCTTCATTATGGTTATATTTGTCCTCATTCAAATTTAACCGATGCCTGCACTCCTACTGACGATCAAAGATGAAACCGCCGCCGGAAAGATTGTTAATGAAATAGCCGTAAGCCTTGCTTCTGAGATGGTAACGGTGGAAGATATTGTGAAAGCCCGCGTAAGAGCAGAGGTTGAAGCCTATAACAAAAAATCGGATGGCCTTTTCTTTGGACTGATTCAGCCGACGGATGCTGAGAAATCGCTGAATGGTTATAAGTTAAAATCGCGGCAAAAGGTTGATGCTGAAAAACAGGTTTACACAGCAGTTGAGGCTTTTTCCCGAAACGGTTATTTTATCCTGATCGATAATATACAGGCAAGGAGCCTTGACCAGATGGTTGTTATCAATGAAAAAACAGAGATCAGCTTTATAAAACTCACACCTCTTGTCGGCGGATAAATCTGCTGCTACATCATCCCCTGCACTATGAGCCTGTTCGATTCCTTTAAAAAGAAAATCCAGGAAGTTTTCAAGGAAAGCGCCGAAACAATTATTTCAAGAAAAATAAGTTCCCTGGTTGAAAAAGCGCATGCAGAATTTTCTGAAAAGCATGGTAATAACTGGTGGTCTTTTAATGCATCTGATTCGCCGGTGTACAGAGAAGAAATTGTTCAGCTGAACGATGAGGAGAAGGTAATTTTCATTGTTCAGGCGGTGACAGTTTATCACCGGAATCACGGTAATCGGGATTCCTACAGCAGCGGCGACTATAAACTCCAGATCGCCAATATCTATCTGACTTATATGCAACAACTGCTGAGAACCAGATTAACATTGAAGGATGAGGATTTTGAGATGATCACAGCTGCTTTCGCAACATATTCCTTTCACAAACACAACCGCCATATTTTATACTGGCCGGTTAACCTGCTGGTTGGTCAGCTTGAAAAACATATTCGTGAAAAAGGATGTTCAGATAACCTGAAAATAACATTGAATATCCTCCTGTCAAGAGTGCTGGATACGAATTATAGCTACTACCAGGTTAAAGAGATGCACAAAACCGGTGAAAGGCTAAAAAGTCTGATACTTGCCAAAGAAGGGATAGCTATAAAACCAACCTGGTTTCTTGAGAAAGATGAATTCGGAAAATATGCCAATGCCCAACTGAAGCGGATACCCGAAGACATGATAGATTACTGGTTCAGCTTTATGATCCTGGCTGAAAAAAGTTCAGGTGCAAAACCGACAAATATTTTTTTGAAAGCTTCCGGAGAGCTAATAAAGGCTATAGGGGAAGACCGGTTTAAAAAACTCGTTTACGATTGGTTTCATTTTTATATTGAATTTAAGGCCACGGTCACAACAAGAACTGTAGAATTTCAAAATCAGAATTTTGCTGTCAATGACTACAGCGAACTGGATGGGCATAACCTCAATCTGCTGAAGGCATTTGTTTGGGCATGTGTTCATTTTCAGGATAAACCCATCCTCAATACAATTGCACTACTTGCCGAAAGATGTTACCGGAAATTGCCCGGTCAGGGTGCAACCGCTGTTGGCTTAGGCAATGCATGTTTTTATACGCTGGCAAATACGAAGGGATTGGAAGGTGTAGCTCATTTATCTAAACTAAAACTCAGAATCAAACAAAGCAATACACAAACCCTGATCGAAAAATACCTGAAAGAAACAGCAGACAGGCAGGGAGTATCCGTGCATGATATAGAAGACCTGGCTGTTGATGATTTCGGCCTGGAAAACGATCAGATTGAATTTGATTTTGATGGGTACAAAGCCCTGTTGAAAATTACTGCAATCGGCAAAACTTCTACCAAATGGTTCAAACCTGATGGTACTGAACAGAAATCAGTACCTGTATTTGTAAAAGAAAAACACAATGACAGGTTGAAAGAACTGAAAGCCATCGCGTCTCAGATTGAAACCACACTAACGGTACAGCGTGACCGCCTCGACCGGATGCTTAAAGCTCAAAGGCAGATCCCTTTACAACAATTTAACGAGCTCTACCTGAACCATGGTCTGATGCAGTTTATTTGCCGAAAACTGATCTGGAAAATTGTTTCCGGCGATTCTTCAATAACTGCTTTGTACAGGAATGGACATTGGATTGACCAGAATGGACTGTCAGTTGCTGACATTGGAAATGACGCAAGCTTTGTTCTCTGGCATCCGGTAATGGGAACAATGGAACAGGTTCTGGCCTGGAGAGAATGGCTTAGTTCAGAAAAGATCCAGCAACCCATACGCCAGGCTTACAGGGAAGTGTACCTGCTAACGGATGCTGAAATAAACACCCGCACCTATAGCAATCGTATGGCGGCGCATATACTTAAACAGCACCAGTTTAGTACACTTGCGAAAGGCCGTGGCTGGAAATATTCTCTTTTAGGCGTTTATGACGACGGACGCAACAATGAAACCGCCAGCCTAATCCTGCAGGATTATAATCTGAAAGCAGAATTCTGGGTTACGGAAGTGAACGCTGATGAAGCATATAATGATACCGGAATCTGGAACTATGTTGCCACGGATCAGATCCGCTTTACTAATCTTCAAAACCATGAACCTGAGGAACTGATATCGATTCCGCCTGTTATTTTTTCTGAAGTGATGCGCGATACAGATCTTTTCGTTGGGGTTGCAAGTGTTGGTAACGATCCTAACTGGCGTGACAATGGCGGCTTACCGGCCTATCGCGACTACTGGCAGTCTTATTCATTCGGCGATCTTAACGAGATTGCAAAAACGCGGAAATCAATCCTGGAAAAATTGGTACCCAGGCTGGCCATATCCGGCGTGTCAGAGATCAGGGATAAATTCCTCGTGGTAAAAGGAAAAATCCGCACATATAAAATCCATATCGGCAGTACCAATATCCTCATGGAACCAAATGATCAGTATCTATGTATCGTTCCTGACCGAAGCGTTAAGCCTGAAACAGAAAATTTGTTTATTCCATTTGAAGGCGATAACGGATTATCAGTCATTCTCAGTAAAGCATTTTTACTTGCCGCTGATGATAAAATAAAGGATCCAACAATTGTGAGACAGCTTAAATAGGTTCTACGTTCTACGTTTAACGTTCAACGTTAAGCCACCTTTCTG
>JAATGW010000190.1 GCA_015654495.1 Chitinophagales bacterium | reverse complement strand
TCATTTCCAAAAACAACTATATCAAGCGTATCCTTAGGATATTTTGTTTTGATCAGTTCACTCAATGCCATGGCTACTTTTTTAGCCGGCGTGATCCGGTCTTCACCATATAGTATCATCGAATGGGAAATATCGATCATGAGTACAGTTGAAGTCTGCGTCTTGAAATCCGTTTCGCGGATTTCAAGGTCATCTTCACGCATCTGGAAACTTTCGATGCCGTGGTTGATCTGCGCATTGCGGATCGAATTCACAAAATCGATTTGTTCAAGCATGTCGCCAAACTGGAAAGGCCTGGTTTCAGGATTGATATCATCACCCTGACCTGGTTTGAAAGTCTGATGATCGCCCTGTTTTGTTTTCTTAAGTTTTCCAAAGATCTCTTCAAGGCTTTTTCTGCGGATTCGCTGTTCTGTTTTCGGAGTAATTTTTATTTCTCCTGTCTGTCGGTTTTCATCGATATATCCTTTCTCTTTGAGTTCATCGATAAAATCGCCAAGGCCGTATTCATCATCGGTTAGTTTGTATTCCTTATCCAGTTGCGTCATCCAGTTCAACGCTTCCGTAACATCTCCGTTTGTATAGTTCAGCATCTGCATAAACACATCCAGCAATTTTTCAAATTTTGATTTGCTGTTTTCGTTTGGATCAAAATGACTGAAATGAAATCCCTTCATACCATGTTCAGTTTAGGTGAAGAATAAAGGCAAGAATCTTTCAGCAGCAGGCTTGATACCCGATTGGCAGGATAAATTACGATTAAAGAGAATTACCGCCAGCGATTTCCGGGTTTAGAAAAAGATTTAACGCTCCTTAAAATTAAAACAATTATTGATGCGGAAAGTTGATCAGCAGATTATAAGAAAAAAGCCCCTGCATTTGCAGAGGCTTTCAGTCGTTATTTTTTTCCCGGACTATCCGGTATATTTTTTATTGTTTCGGGGAGTTCTGCTGCCGGCGTTGTTTCCGTTTTGTACATTCCTTCCAGATTTTTGATATATTCCTGTAACCCGAGTGCCTGCCGTATATCAATAAACAGGCTCCTCTGGCGGTTGCTTAAATTATCTGCTTTCTGAGTGATGATATCCTGAACAGCCCTTGTCAATTCAGCTACAGACATATCTCCCAGATAGGCATAATAGGAAATCTGATCGGCCAGATCCTTTTTAACTTCCCGGGCAACCCGGTCGCCCATTTCGTTATAACCTGCTTTATAAGCAGCTTCTACCATTTGAGCGCTTACCATATTATGCTGGTTCTGCCGGCTTACCATGGCATAAGGCATATTATCGTGGAGCATATTTTTATCAACCCTGGTAAGCAGGTTTTTGGCCTCATCTTTTTTGCCTGCTATAGCCAGATTGTTGGCAGCTTCGCTGTAGGCCTGGCGGATACTGAGGAGGTGACGACGGTTTTCCTCATCGAAATAAACCCCTTTTTTGTCGGCATTTCCAAATCCGAAATCCTTCATCAATCTATCATAGGCCCAGGCCGTGTTTACCTGCCCCTGGCTGAGTACCGGAACAAAACGATAGCTCATGCCATCGCTGCGCAGATACTGACCAAAACCAAGTTCGTTAAAAGGCGATGTAAAATAGATCGGCCTTTTCCACTTATTGGCAGCGATGATATTCAAGACTGCAAGATCATTTTTCAGTAAAACATTTTTTGGAATTTCAAACCTGATTTCATTTACAATACTATCGTCAGGATTTACTGTTTTATTCTGACGAACAAGGTTTGCGTCCACCGGTACACTGACTTTTTTCACCGGATAATAGTTCATCATGCTGCCATCATTTGCGGGCAACATATTATTCGGATCGTCGGTGCCGATAAAGTCTTTCATGAGGCTGTAAAGGTCAACATAGCGGTTGGCGCCTGAAAGACCCGGCTTTTCATAGAAGCGGACAAAATCTCTCTTACCACCTTCCACTTTATCGGGAGTCCATAAAACATCAATGGAATCACTCTGGTTTACTTTATAGCGAAGCTGGTTAATATACCAGTCGATACCAAGCAGACTGAAATTGATTACACGGATATCGCGGCGGATGCCTTCTACTTCCTGCGCATACCAGAGGGGGTAAGTATCATTATCGCCAAAAGAGAAAAGGATGGCATTTGGCGCACAACTTTCCAGATAGTCTTTTGCGAGGTCGCGTGCAAGTACTTTCTTGCTGCGATCATGGTCGTCCCACTCCTGGGAAGCCATCAGCACCGGAACTGCCAGCAGGCAAACTGCGGTAGCTGCGTAATTAGCAAGGTTTTCACTGGTATATTTTCTCAGCCATGTACGCACCTGCATAACCCCGAGGCCAATACAGATAGCGAAAGCATAAAATGATCCTACATAGGCATAATCACGTTCACGAGGCTGATTTCCGGGTTGATTCAGATAGAAAACAACGGCCAGACCAGTCATTATAAAGAGCAGGGACGACACAAAGAAATCCTGCCGGTCTTTTTTATACTGATAAAAAAAGCCGATAATACCAAGGATCAGCGGAAGGGCAAAAAGGGTATTATGTGCTTTATTATGTTTTATGCTGTCGGGAATCTTATCCTGGTCGCCCAGGAATAAATTATCAATAAAAGAAATACCGGTTATGGTATTACCATCACGCACGTTCCCGAATCCCTGCAGGTCATTCTGTTTTCCTATAAAGTTCCAGCCAAAATACCGCAGGTACATCCAGCTGAGCTGATAGGAGATGGCCCATTTGATATTATCACCCTGCGTGGGCTTTTCATCCTGTTCAAGATTCAACCAGCGCCGGTAAAAATCAGCATGACCCTGTTCGTTACTGGCATCCCAAACTCGGGGTAGAAACATTTTATCTTCAGCTTCATATACAGGAGTGAGGTCATCACCCGAATAAACGTATTTATCTTTTCCCTTTACATATTTTTTGCCACCAACTGCATAGTCAACCGGAGAAGCGGTAAATACCTGACCATAGATCAAAGGAAAGTCACCATACTGTTCACGATTCAGGTATCCTACAAGACTCATCGGATTGTCGACATTGAACATATCCACAGCTGCATCCGCATTGGAACGAACCATGGTAGTGAGATAGGTTGAATATCCAATCAGCATAAATCCAAAACACCACATGGCCAGTTTGAGGAAATAAGGATTTCTTTTTAAAGCAGTAAATCCATAATAAGCGGTTGCAATAACGGCCCCCAGCACCAGGATCAGTTTGAATACTGACGCACCAGTTGAGCCACCTGCAATAAAGGGATAGAGAACTGCAAACGACATCAGGAATAACCAGATGCCGAAAACCAGAGTTGAAATTTTACTTGAATTAGCTATGCGTATTCCGTACCAGATCAACACACCAAGCAACAGAAAATAAAACAGGAAACCTGTAAAGAAGGGTAGGCCAAGACTGTTTTCACAAAATACGTCGAAACTTCCCGCGGCGGTGCTGAGATCCTGGATTACCACTTTCTGACCTCCGCCGGTTATCATACCACCGATTCCCCAGGCCCAGAATGTTCCCCAGTG
>JAATGW010000749.1 GCA_015654495.1 Chitinophagales bacterium | reverse complement strand
TCACTTTCAGGTTTGGTGCAACATCTTTTACACCCACTTCAATCCAGAGATACCCCGCTGCTACCAGGAACAATCCTATCGCCATTTTTGCAGGTGAACTTGGTTCCAGGTTTCTGCTCCCGAGTTTTAACCACAACCAGGCGAACAGAGGCGCAAACAGTAAAATGAAAAAAGAATTTACTGATTGAAACCAGCTCGGACGCACATCATAATTGATAAGATCTATATGAAGATCTGTTTGCTCTGCAGCAAAAAATGCCAGAGACGCACCTGTTTGTTCATATGCACTCCAGAAAAACACCACAAAAAAGGAAACCACAAAAATTGCGATTACACGATCGCGCTCGATTTTGGTTAGCGATTTGTCAGAAAAAATGATGTAAAGAATCGCACCGAGCGAGGCGAGTAATAACCAGGCAATATCAAAAATATTGTTTACATGTAGGTATAGCAGGCCCATTGCCAGGGCAATCAGCCCGAATAAACCGGCAATAACAGTAAAGGATAATCGATTTTTTAGCGGTGTTGTTAAGGTTTCCGCATGTTCGGGAACTTCACCTACAGGTTTCTTTTCAGGTGAAATAAGGTATTTAACCTTGAAAAGATTCAGAGTAATCACACTCAGAAACATCGAAATACTTCCTACAAGAAATCCCCATTTAAAATCAGCCGGATCGCCGGTATTTCCTACCAGCCCGCAGATAAAGGGGCCGAGTAACCCACCCACATTGATTCCCATATAAAAAATGGTATATGCTGAATCGGATCTTTTATCACCCGGAAAATAGAGCTGGCCAACCATTGATGAAATATTTGGCTTAAAAAAGCCGTTTCCTGCAATCATACCGCCCAGCCCGGTATAAAACAGAAAAGTGGAAATTTCAGGGGATGTTTTGTAAATGCTGGCACAGGCAAACAAAACCAGTTCAGCAATACCCATTACCAGTCCTCCAAAAACAATGGATCTTCGGTTACCCCAGAAACGGTCAGCAAAAAAACCTCCGATAAGTGGCGTGAGGTATATCAGGCTTGTATAACCGCCATACAGGTTTGAAGCAAATGGTTTATTGTACATCAACGCATCTGTCATGAAATAAACCAGGATTGCACGCATCCCATAGTAATTGAACCTTTCCCACATTTCTGTGGCAAACAAAACATAAAGACCTGCGGGGTGCTTTGCAGAACTGGATTGGCTCATTGGGTTGATTTTTGCTTATTGAATTGAGTAGGGGCTAAAGTAAGGATTTATTTCTGAGCTGGTGCTGCACCACTCGTCACAAAAAAAAGGCAGAATAAACAATCGGATAACTAAATTCGCATTTCCGGTAACGAAGTTTACCTAAGATACGACAGACGAGAAACGCTGAAAGCACATATTTGAATTTTTCTGTATGAATATCCTTCTCTTGGGTTCTGGAGGCCGCGAACACGCGCTGGCATGGAAAATCGCGCTAAGCAGTCATTTATCGGCATTGTTCATCGCACCGGGTAATGCCGGCACAGCGATGTGCGGAACAAATCTGGCTATCCTTCCAACCGACTTTGAAGCTGTTAAGAAAGCCTGCATTGAACATAAAATCGAAATGGTGATTGTTGGCCCGGAAGAACCTCTCGTTAAGGGTATATATGATTTTTTTGCAGCTGATGAATCACTGAAAAAGATTCCGGTGATCGGTCCCTCAGGAAAAGCAGCTATGCTTGAAGGAAGTAAGGCATTTGCCAAAGGTTTCATGAACCGGCACAATATCCCCACCGCGGACTACCAGGAATTCAACATGGACAATTATACAGAAGGTGTAAAATACCTTACTGAACACAGCCTTCCGATTGTGCTGAAAGCTGACGGGCTTGCAGCGGGAAAGGGTGTGATTATAGCACAGAACCATGTGGAAGCTATGGCAGAATTTGAACTGATGCTTCAGCAATCGAAATTCGGCGATGCCGGAAAAAAAGTGGTGGTTGAAGAATTCCTTAAAGGGATGGAACTGAGTGTTTTTGTACTAACTGACGGTAAAGACTACCTGATTTTACCGGAAGCCAAGGATTATAAAAGAATCGGTATCGGAGATACCGGATTAAATACAGGTGGCATGGGAGCTGTAAGCCCTGTACCATTTGCTGATGAAGTCTTTATGCAGAAGGTGAAAGAGCGCATTATCGAGCCTACTGTAAACGGCCTGCAAAAAGAGGAGCTTGACTACAGGGGATTTATTTTTATAGGACTGATCAGTGTGGAAAATGAGCCTTTCGTGATTGAATATAATTGCAGGCTGGGAGATCCGGAAACAGAAGTGGTGCTTCCCAGGATTGAAAATGATATTCTGGAGATCTTTACCGCGGTGGCACAGCAGAAACTGAAGGACATACAATTGAAAATAGATAGCAGGGCAGCAGCAACCGTTGTTGCGGTGAGCGGAGGTTATCCCGGGAATTATGAAACAGGATTTGAAATTGACGGGCTTGATATATTGAATGAAGATGATGTGATAGTTTTTCATGCAGGAACATCCCTTGACGACGAAAACAGAATACTTACAAAAGGCGGCAGGGTACTCACTGTTACTGCTTACGGCACTGGAATTCCGGAAGCGGTTAAAAGAGCATTGAAAATTCTGGAGTTTATCGGTTTTGAAGGTATGTATTACCGTAAAGACATCGGTTATGAATTCAAATCGAAGGAAGAAATCTGAAATCTAAATAGCCCGGTATCATTTAAATTTTAAGGAACCAGGAATTTCGCTAACGTTTGCAGATACAATCATTTCCGGGAAATTTCTCCATTCAAATTATTGTTGGCATAAAGTAAATAAACTCAACAATTTGTCGTTGTTATTCGGATAATTTGCATCAATTTTGCTGCCATTATACTCAAATACCAATATCAGAAGAGAAAATGGGACTGTTTAACTGGTTTACCCAAGAAATTGCGATTGATTTAGGAACAGCCAATACCCTTATCATTCATAACGATGAAATTGTTGTTAACGAACCTTCCATAGTTGCGCTGGATCGCAACAATCCGAAAACTGTACTGGCCGTTGGCAAAAAAGCTCTCATGATGCATGAAAAAACGCATGAGAGTATCCGGACAGTGCGACCTCTTAAAGACGGTGTTATTGCCGATTTTAACGCAGCTGAGCTGATGATCCGGGAGATGATCAAAATGATCTATCCTAAAAAACCGCTCTTTCCACCAAGCTGGCGGATGATGATCTGCATACCTTCCAGCATCACAGAAGTTGAAAAAAGGGCAGTACGTGATAGTGCAGAACAGGCGGGAGCAAAAGAAGTGTACCTTCTTCATGAGCCTATGGCAGCTGCCCTGGGTATAGGTATCGACGTGGAAGAACCAGTTGGTAATATGATCATCGACATCGGGGGCGGAACAACAGGGATAACCGTTATTGCGCTGGCTGGTATCGTATGTGATCAGTCCATAAGGATTGCAGGTGATGAATTTACAGCGGACATTATGGAAGCGCTTCGCCGTTATCATAGTTTGCTTATTGGTGAAAGAACAGCAGAGCAGATAAAGATTCAGATAGGAGCAGCAATGAAAGATCTGGAAATTCCACCGGATGATATTCCGGTTAACGGACGTGATCTGGTAACTGGTATCCCTAAACAGATCATGGTGAGCTATCAGGAAATTGCAGAGGCACTGGATAAATCGATATTTAAAATTGAAGAAGCCATACTGAAAGCACTTGAAACAACTCCTCCTGAACTGGCAGGTGATATTTACCGTCGTGGTCTTTACCTGACAGGTGGCGGAGCTTTGCTGAAGGGGCTTGATAAAAGACTTAGTCAGAAAATCAAACTGCCGGTACATATCGCAGACGATCCGCTTAAAAGTGTGGTTCGCGGCACCGGGATCGCTTTGAAAAATTATCAACGCTACCCGTTTGTTATGCGTTAACTGGAATGTGTTACCTGATTCTGTGAAATAATATTACTGTACAATCACATTTAAAAATACCTCTGACCTCAGCAGGGAGACCGGATGCGTAATGTTTTTCTATTCATACGCCGTTATTTCAACCTCGTTTTCTTCCTTGCATTGCAAGTGGTATCCCTCATGATCCTGTTCAGGTTTAACAAATTTCACGAATCTGTTTTTTCAGGATTTGCAAATGAAGTCACCGGATCAGTAAACACAAGGTTTAATTCGGTAGAGACCTATTTTACATTAAAGAAGGAAAATGAGTTACTCCGTGCACAGAATGCCCAGTTACTAAATAAGTTGAAAAGCGATTTCTACTGGCCTGATTCAACATCAACTTTTGTTTCCGATACTGTAAGGATTGATTCACTCGAACAGTACAGAAAGTTTTTGTATCTGCCGGCCAAGGTGATCAGTAATTCGGTTAATAGCCAGCAAAACTACCTGATGCTTCACCGGGGAGAGGCCCAGGGTGTTACAAAAAACATGGCGGTAGTAGGGCCTGCAGGAATTGTAGGAACTGTTGTCAGCACCAGCAAAAACATGTGTGTGGTCATGAGTCTTCTGCACCGGCAGTCAAAAGTGGTGGCAGTTCTGAAAAAAGGAAGCGGTTATGGAGAAGTTTCATGGGATGGTCAGGATCCCGGATATGTAACTTTAATGAAAGTTCCAAAAACAGTAACTGCACAAAAAGGAGATACGGTTGTAACAAGCCAGTTTTCCGACAAATATCCTCCGGGATATATGATTGGTACCGTTGAATCTATCGAGGACGATCCGAGTGCAAATTCTTACCACTTAAAGGTGAAGACAGCGACAGATTTTTTCAGTATACAACATGCGTTCATTGTAAAGAATCTGCAGAGAGGGGAGATTGAAGAGCTGGAGAAATCAATTAAAAGAATTCAATGAGTGATCTGCTCAAAAATAGTATACGTTTTATTTTATTTATACTGGTACAGGTGCTGGTGTTGAATAAAATTCCATCACTTCATCGGTTTATTACACCCTACCTGTATTTTTTATTTATTCTGTGGCTGCCGTTTAAAACACCCCGCCTCAGCATGACCCTTATCGGGTTTCTCTTTGGGCTCTCACTGGACTTTTTTGTACATACACCAGGGTTACATGCTGCGGCCTGCACAATGATTGCCTATCTGCGTAGTTTTCTGATCATACTCCTTATGCCGAAAGAAACACTCGAAATAAGTTATGCAGAACCTTCGATCACCAGTATGGGATTCATGCCATATGCCACCTATGTTCTATTGCTGACTTTTGTACATCATGTTTATATTTTATTCCTCGAATGGCTTCAGTTTCCGAATATCCTCTATTTCCTGGGAAAAGTTTTTGCTACTACCGGCATCAGTTTGCTGCTGATAACAATTACTGAAATGTTATTTAACAGGAAATCGCGTTATAGAACCAATGTCGCCTGAAAATTTATCAAGCTGAATGTCAGTCTTTAATCAATCCAGGCAGAATGTAATCAGGCTGATCATACTGACAACCTTTGTCATTTTGATTGCCCGTTTGTTTATCCTGCAGATACTGTCGCCCGAATTTCAGATTCAGGCGATGGATAATGCTGTTACAAGACAGATTATCTACTCTGATCGTGGAATTATTTTTGACAGGAAGGGGAAATCTATTCTGGAAAACACATTAACGCACGATCTGATGATCCTGCCTACGCAGTTGAAGGGAATTGATACTATCGGATTATGTGCTATTCTCGGAATTGACACGCTTGAGTTTCGTCAGAAACTCATCACAGCCATAATAAAAAACGGACGCTACCGGCCCTCTGTTTTTGAGTCAAGTCTGCCAATTGAACAATTTGTTAAACTTCAGGAGAATATCTACAGGTTTGAGCCGGGCTTTTACCTGCAGGACCGTCCGATACGATCTTACCCACACAAAGCAGCTGCACACCTGCTGGGTTATATCGGAGAGGTGGACTCTTCCATTTTACGGCGTACCAATTATTTTTATCAGATGGGTGATTATCTCGGTCTTACCGGGATGGAAAGATATTATGAATCCATACTGATGGGTCAGCGCGGAACTCACTATCAGATCAAAGATAACAGAAACAGGATCGTTGGTTCCTTTGAAAACGGGCGATATGATACTGCTGCACTTGCCGGAAGAAATCTGCGTACCTATCTTGATATAGATATACAGGTACTTGCTGAAAAGCTGATGAGCAATAAGCTGGGAGCTGTAGTTGCACTGGAACCTAAGACCGGTGGGATTATTGCCATGGCAAGCGGACCATCCTATGATCCTAACCTCCTCACCGGTTCTGAACGAAGGAAGAATTTTTCATGGTTACTAACGGATACGGCCAGACCATTATTCAACAGGGCAATACAGGGTGTTTATCCGCCGGGTTCTACAATAAAACCAATGGGTGCTTTGATTGCCCTGGATGAAGGTGTGATCACGCCTGAATACGGTTATCCGTGCATGGGAGGCTACTATGGTTGTAACAGGCGGATTGGCTGTTTGCATTCAGGTGGTGGTCATGCTTCCAATCTGCGTCGGGCCCTTGCCAATTCCTGTAATTCTTATTTTTCACATATATACAGGCTCGCTGTCGACAATCCGAAATATAAAAATGTGGATCAGGGTTATGCAAAATGGAAAGAGTATACCAATGCTTTCGGATTAGGTGTGAGGCTGGGTGTGGATCTTCCGGGCGAGAAAGCCGGTCTGATTGCAGATACTTCATTCTATAATAAACTGTACAATAATTCCTGGAACAGTTGTACAAATGTTTTCCTCGGTATCGGACAGGGGGAAATGACTGCCAGCCCTCTGCAAATGGCCAACCTGATGAGCCTTATAGCGAACAAAGGTTATTATTACACTCCTCATTTTGTGAAGGAGATTGATGGGAAGGGATCCGGCGACACTATTCTCAATCCATTTAAAGTGCGGCACGATGTAACCCATATTCCACCCGATGTTTATGAAACAGTACAGCTGGGCATGCAGGATGTTGTTGATTTTGGTACCGCAAGAATTGCACGGCTTGAAGGAATTTCAGTAGCTGCAAAAACTGGAACCGCAGAAAATTTTGGGATTATCAATGGTAAAAGAGAAAAACTGGAAGATCATTCCTGGTTTGTTTGTTTTGCACCAAGAGAAGATCCGAAAATTGCAATTGCGGTAATCGTTGAAAACGCCGGTTATGGTGCCACCTGGGCTGGTCCCATTGCATCCATTCTGATGGAGAAATTTCTCAATGATACTATACGCACCGAGAGGCTGAAAGAGGTAGAGAGAATTTCTGCAAAAGAAATAATTCTCCCGATTGTGAAACAGAAAAGAATGCGTCTCGATTCTTTACGCCGTGTTCGCCTTGCACTTGAAATGGGTGACAGTTCCGTAATACATAATGCGTTGCCGGCTGCACCTGAGAAACCAACAATCGATATCAATATCAGAAAAGAATTACCGTCACAACCTATCCGCAATAATATTCTTCCGAAAAAAGATAGTTCCGCACCAGAAGATAAAAAAAGAGATAGTTCAAAACCTGTAGCGATACTGAGAAAAGATGAGCGCGAGAAAACCTGAAATATCAAAAGGAATTGACTGGGTGCTTTTCTGGATATATTTTATCCTTGTAGGCATCGGCATCACCAGCATATTTGCTGCGACCTATCGAAATGAAGGTTTGCTGCAGGGTTTTCTTTCCTTTAAAACGGACTATGGAAAACAAACCCTGTTTTTTATTTTCAGCCTGATACTTGGCACGGTAATCCTGCTCACAGACAGTAAATTTTTTACTGCTACAGCGAATCTTTTTTACGCCCTTGGTATGGCATTGCTGTTACGGGGATTTCCATTTCACACCGAAGTAAAGGGAACAGAATCAATTATCCGGTTTTCAGGATTCCAATTGCAACCTGCGGAACTTTGTAAGATTTTTGTGAACCTTGCTTTGGCCAAATACCTTTCAAGAGTTGAAACAGACTTCAGCAAGCTTCGCTCACAGCTGATTGCTTCAGCAATTGTGCTCGCGCCCGCTATCATTTCTATTATGCAAAGTGAAACCGGGCTTGCACTGGTCTATTTTTCTTTTTTCCTGGTGATGTACAGGGAAGGTTTGCCGAGTATAGTGCTGGTGATAGGTTTTTCGCTTGCTGCTCTTGTAATTGCTACTTTATTACTCGAGCCGAATCTGCTTGCGATACTGCTCGATATTGTAAGTGCTCACGAACCCTCCTGTTT
>JAATGW010000639.1 GCA_015654495.1 Chitinophagales bacterium | reverse complement strand
ATTTATGTATTGAAAGAATACCAGGGAAAGAGTTTTGGCAAAATCCTTTTTGATAAAGCCCTTGAGATTGCAAGAGAAATTAATGTGGATTATCTCTGGCTCGGCGTTTGGGAAGAAAATACAAAAGCCATCAGGTTCTATGAGAAGAATGGTCTCGTTGCTTTTGATAAGCATCATTTTACACTGGGCGAAGATATCCAGACCGACCTGATGATGAAACTCAGATTAAAATAAAAGACCCGGGTAGTGTAAAGTGTGCAGTGTTTCTGCCGGTAAAGCGATGAGGCGGAAAAACAGTATGCCTTTGTTCCGGCTTACTTCCCGACTTACCGACTTACCGGCAAAAAAAACCGGGTCCGATCAAATTTCCAACCGAACTTTCCATTGATTTCCGGAAAATAAATTCCCTACCTGTCCCCTTCCGGAAAGGTCAATCGTCATCAGGTTGAACAATTAAAATTTAAAAAAATGAAAGAGTTTGTATTGATTTTCAGAAGCAAATCAGATCAGCCTGCACCATCACCCGAAGAAATGCAGCAGGTAATGCATGCCTGGATGGACTGGATGGGCGGCCTTGCAGCTCAAAACCAATTGGTTAGTCAGGGCAACAGGCTTTCATCAGCTGACGCTAAAATTGTTAAACCAGGCAATATTGTTACAGACGGGCCTTATACCGAGATTAAGGAATTCATCAGCGGCTTTATAATTGTACGCGCCTCTACGTCTGAAAGCGCTGCTGAAATTGCAAAAGGTTGTCCGATCTTTAAAGTGGGAGGTAATGTGGAAGTAAGGGAAGTGATTCAAATGAATGAGAAGGTTTCAACAGATGAAAGAGAGCTCAGTTTCAAAAACTAAATTATTGCCGCATCTTTTCCGGCTGGAATATTCCAAAATGACGGCGGTACTATGCCGTCATTTTGGTTTAAAACATATCGAGATTGCCGAAGACATAGCCAGCGAAACATTTCTGAAAGCAACCGAAACCTGGACTTTCAACAACATACCCGAGAATCCTACAGCATGGTTATATGCCGTAGCCAGAAATAAAACCAAAGACTATCTTAAACGACAAGCCATTTTTGAAAGCCAGGTAAAACCTGCCATAAAAACTCATGAAAATTTCCACGAAGATGATATTGATTTCACGCCTAAATCAATTTCCGACAGCCAGCTCGCAATGATTTTTGCGGTTTGCAATCCGGGCATTGCCACAGAGGGTCAAATCTGCATGGCGTTACAGATCCTTTGCGGTTTCAGCATACAGGAAATTGCAAATGCCTTTCTTGCAAAAGATGAAACAATAAAAAAACGTTTGTTCCGCGCCAGAACAAAACTCCGCGAAGATCAATTCCGCATCGCGAAACTTTCTGAATCCGAAATCTCCTCAAGGCTCGATACTGTTTTGCAAACCCTCTACCTTCTATTTAATGAAGGGTATTACTCGAAAACAAATGACCATATCATCAGAAAAGATCTTTGTTATGAAGCGATGAGACTGACGCTCCTTCTTACTGAAAATGAACTTACCAATACACCCAAAGCCAATGCTTTGCTTGCACTGATCTGTTTCCAAAGTTCAAGACTCGAAGCGCGGATCAATGATTCCGGCGAATCGGTTTTGTTTGAACAGCAGGATAGATCATTGTGGAACCAGGAATTGATAATGAAAGGAAATTATTACCTGGTGAGGTCCGCAACCGGCAATGAAGTTTCGAAATATCATCTGGAAGCAAGTATCGCTTACTGGCACAGCACTCCGGACGATCATGAAAAATGGACTCATATCCTGAAACTTTATGATCAACTCCTGTTTATCGATGAATCTCCAATGATTGCTTTAAACCGGAGTTTCGCCCTGGCAAAAGCAAATGGGAAACCTGAAGCTATTGCCGCTGCTGAAAAACTGGAACTCAATGGCAATGTGTATTATCACTCTTTACTTGGCGACCTATATACTGATATCGATAACAAAAAAGCGGTAGAGCAGTATGAAGCCGCATTGAAACTCACTACTGCAACCAGCGACAAAATAACAATCGGGAAACACATTGAAAAACTCAGACACTTGCAGGATTAAACTGCCATCGCCGGTTTTTTGAACCACATAGGTGTTACCATAGGAGAAATATAGTCATATAAGTAAATAGGAGGGAATATACAGAGAACAGCTACAGTTATATTAACGATGATCTTAACAGTTCGGCCTGCTTTTCATGGTTTTAATATTCAGGGTTTCTATGTCTCCGGTATGCCTACTTGTCCGCCGAAGCGAAACGTAGGTGGATGTGGTTCAATTCTTCCGCAGTCTCGCGGCAGTGTTTCCAATTTCTTTTTTTCTTTACTTACTGTAAGAAACCTCTGATAAGAAGGTACTAATGATGGTAAACAATCTCTAACGTGACCGAAGAGAAACAAAAGCAAATTTTTAAGTTCTGGCTGAACAAGCATAAAGCCCTCTTCTTTAAAGTAGTACATGCATACGCATATACTGCCATGGATAAGGATGATCTTTTCCAGGAAATCACCATGCAGGTATGGCACTCCATCCCGGCATTCAGGGAGGAATCAGCTGTGACCACCTGGCTATACCGGATATCTTTGAATACAGCCATCAAATGGACAAAGAAAGAACAAAAGCATAACCGCGCGGAAACCCTGGATCAGGTAGAACATCTTTTACAGGAAAATCAAAAGCATATTGATGAAAGGTTGAGCTGGCTCTATCGGGAAATTTACAGGCTGAATGAAATTGACAGGTCGATTACTTTATTGCTGCTGGATAATTTCAGCTATCGGGAGATATCAGGAATATTGGGTATCAGCGAATCCAATGTAGGTGTCAAAATCACACGCATCAAAAAACAACTCATTACAAAATCGAAAAAAACAGATTACCATGGAATTTGACGAAATGAAAAAAATCTGGGATTCCCAAAACAATACGGCGCTATATACAATCAATGAAGATGCATTGCATAACCGCATCTTATCAAAAAAGAATAAAGTATACCATATTACCAATATCAGCGAATTGCTTGTTATCATTATTTTTTTCTTCACCGGTTGTTTTACCCTTGGGATAAACTCAACTCATCAGAACGGTGGAATTCATACCCATCTCCTGGCAGCATGGATGTTTGGAACTTCTTTATTTGTGCTGATCAATAGATTGCTTAGAATCAGTAAAACCAAACAGTTTGACCGGTCTTTAAGCGGTGATCTCGCTAATGCAATTTCAATTGCAACCTACCAGGTCCGGTTTTCACGACTGATGCGATGGAATATTGTCCCCATCGCGCTTCTCACCATTCTTGGTGTTTGGGGTAACGGAAAATCAATCTGGATAATATCAGGTATCATAGCATTTTCAGCTCTCACTTATTATGCAGGTGGTTGGGAACATGGTATCTATGAAGCAAAGAAGCGGGAACTGGAAACACTTCGTGATAAATTGGAAAACGAATTTGCTGAGATCTGATACTGCACATTATATCAGCAGAAAATAAAGTCCCATACACCGCCTGCACATTTTCATTTTTTCAATAACCGGGCTTTATTTAGTTTGTGCTTTCATTTAATTACCCTCGCGTGAGTAAACAACTTTTCATTCCGGTATTGCTGGTCATAACTATAATTCTATCCTGCAATGAGGCTAAAAAGCCAGAACCCGGTATAAATCAGCTTGCCGAAGAATATGTACGACTTGCATTGGACATCGGTCAGTATGATCAGAGTTTTGTAGATGCATATTATGGACCGGATTCGCTTAAGCCTCAAGGCAAACCCGATACTGTTTTCCCGAAACAACAATTTCTGGATCGTATCAATCAACTCAGCAATTCGCTTAAAACAATTGCCGGGAATGAAAATAACCCGGATGCTGCACGCGCTGAATGGCTTATGGAAGAGTTGACAGCGTTTGCGCGAAGAATAAAAATTTATTCAGGTGAATATGCTTCGTTTGATCAGGAATCAGTGGAATTATTTGGCGTGAATGCCCCTGCTTATAAGGAAGATTTTTTTAAGCAGAAATTAGTGGAGTTAGACAAACTGCTCCCGGGAAAAGGCAGTGTATTCGAGAGGTTTCAGACAATTGCCAACCGTTTCATAATTCCGAAAAACAAAATTGATACGGTTTTCAAAACATCTATCATGGAATGCAGGCGTCGGACCCTGGAGCATTTTAAATTGCCTGCCGAAGAAAAATTCACTCTGGAACTGGTGAACAATAAACCCTGGAGCGGCTATAACTGGTACAAGGGAAATTATACCAGTCTTATCCAGATCAATACAGACATCAATATTTTCATTGACCGCGCCATTGATGTTGGCAGTCACGAAAGCTATCCCGGGCACCATGTGTACAATATGTTGCTCGAACAAAATCTCTACAGAAAAAAAGGTCAGATAGAAACATCAATGTATGCATTGTTCAGTCCGCAGTCATTAATTGCAGAAGGAAGTGGCAATTATGGAATTGATCTTGCTTTCCCGGGTGATGACCGGATCGTTTTTGCCAGGACAGCTTTATTACCACTTGCAGGACTAGATACAAGCGGCATCACTATCTATTTTAAGGCGCTTGCCATTCGCGGACAATTAAATTATATACGGAATGAAGTCGCGCGGGAATTACTCAATGGAACGATGAATGTAGACAAGGCCCTGGAATGGCTGATGAAGTATGGTCTGCTCAATGAAGAAACTGCAAAGAAATCAATTGATTTCATTAAAGTGAATCGCAGTTATGTGATCAATTACAATTATGGACTTGAAGTAGTAAGGCAATATATTGAAACCAAAGCTGGAAAAGGCGCTTCGGAAGATAAGCGCTGGGAAGCATTTCATCATTTACTGGAGCAGCAAATAACAACTGAACAATTATTGATATCCGGAAAATGAATCTGTAATTGTAATCGGAAAATGATACATTAGTTTTACTGATTAAATTTCAACTACAGAACATGAGGCAATATTTGATATCCCCGGGATTTCTTTTAAAAAACCGGATAGAGTCACTCATCAACTCATTAAGAATTACCAGCTTTTTTTCGTTCATTTCTATAATAATTTTCTGGGGCATTCCGGGAAACGGACTTGCCCAGGATACAAGCTGGACTATTCAAAACAGGCAGGATCTGGCAGGCCAATACCAGCGAACGAAGAAAGAGATAAATATAGAAACCGGGGCACTCACAGTATCGCAAAGGAATTTTAAAGAATCTGCAAATGCCTGGAGTATTGCCGAAGTAATGGAACATTTAAACATATGGCATCTGATTACCCAGGATCAGGTGAGGTATATGTTTTATAATGGTGCCAGGCCTGAACTTGCAAAAATCTGCCCCTCAGATAGCGCTATCACTTCTTTTATTTATGAAGAAAAGAAACATACAGCACCGGATATTTCTATCCCGACAAACACAATTCCGGATAAATCAAATCTTGCTTTGTTCAATGCATATATCGACAGGATCATTAATAATATCAGCACATCTTCGCTGAATTTCCGGTTATACTTTATTACATATACTGATGGATATCTGCAGAATATGAACCAGGAATATATTATTCACTATGGCCATATAGATCGGCACCTCAAACAGATAAGGAGAATAAAAAAAGATCCGAAATTTCCGCATTGAGCGTTTTTAACAATCAAAGCAATCATTTCTAATTCGCATCTATGAAACTTTCAGGACTTTTTATCACAAGTGTCATTATAGTAGCTGCCTGTAATAACCGAACCGAATCCGGAAAATTTTCTGACCTGAATTTGCAAAATGCAAAAGACAGCAGTTCAGTTGTAAGGGTAAATCGTACAAGATTGATCAGAGAGCTGAAAAAGCTGCGGGATATCCTTAGTTCCGGAGATAAAGAAAAAATTGCAGACATCTTTCCTTTTCCGCTTGCCGATACTACGCTGGCAATTTTTGTGGATGACAGCAGCTTTACTGAACAGTACAAAATAAATGGTGATAAAACTTCACGGGCAATGTTTATTAGACATTTCAATGAAATCTCGGATATGCTGCAATTGAGTCAATTAAACAGATTTTTTCAGCTCATTAATCCGGACAGCCTCTTTCTCAAAGACACGCTGACCCGTGAAGTCAGAAACAAAAAAAATCCATGCTACAATTACTACAATCGCGAAACAGAACCAGAGCTCGTTAAATTAAGTTTTGGTTCCAATTTTAATGAAGAATATAAATCTTCAACAACTGAGGCGGAAGAATCCAGTGAGTATTGTGAATACACTTCAATCTGGATATTCAGGTTTGATACTCGTAAACTGATATTTCTAAAACAGATTGTTGCAGGGTAGTTACTTTTTATCTGACATTAAATTGTTCACAATGGATAATCCTGAACTGTACATGGAAACTCTACAGAAAGATGGTTTTCTGATTATCGGAAATATTTTTAGCGATACTGAAGTTGATCATATGCTGGCTTTAATAAACCTGGCAGACAGTTCTGTTTTGTTATTTCCAAAACAATCTGAGCTTTTCGCAATACGCCAGTTTTTCACAAAAGTTCCCGGCACTTTTGATCTTGTTTTCAATGATAAATTAAGGAAACTGATTTCTGCTCTATTTGGCGATGATTTTTTTGTGGTAAAATCAATCTACTTCGATAAACCTTCCAAATCAAACTGGTTTGTATCCTGGCACCAGGACCTGACAATTTCAGTGGATCAAAAAGAAGAAGTTACCGGCTTTGATTTCTGGACTGTCAAACAAAATCAATTTTCTGTACAACCGCCTGTGGATATTCTCGAAGATAATTTTACGATCCGGATTCATCTTGATAAAACCACGGAAGATAATGGTGCATTAAAAGTGATTCCGGGATCTCATTTAAAGGGAGTACTGAGAACCGATGTCCCTGGTTTTTCAAAAGCAGCAGGATTTTGCTGTAATGTTGAGAGAGGAGGAATAATGCTTATGAAACCCCTGCTATATCATTCTTCAGGCAGAACAACAAATGGTCTGCAAAGGCGAGTCATTCATGTGGAATTCAGCCGGAGCGAATTACCACAGCAATTAAAATGGGCGGAACGACAAAACCGCCGCATTGTTGGTTTTTCGCGGAATTCTTATTGACGCATATGAATTTAATCATTGCCAGCAAACATCAACAAGCTCAGTAACTTCCAAAAGTGATGCGTGGAATTCTTAGACACATTTAAACTTAGTCGCTTATTTTTACATCACTCGTTCAAGATAACGCTAAGTTGAAAAACAGAACGCTTATTAATGCCCGAACCGTTTTCATAGCTACCCTGGTAGTTATGCCTACTCTGATCCTTATTGTTTATTTCAGTGGAATAAGCCAGCATCGGTCTCTTTATCTGAATTCTTTGTTTTCAACAACCATAGTTTCCATAGTGTTTTTTGTATTTATTACATCAGGACTTTACAATGGATGGAAACTAAAAGACACCCTGGGCAAATTCAATCTTAGACGAAAAATCCCCCGGCCACCTGATACCGGCGGGTTTGATGCTGGTGGATTCGATCTTGCCGATGCTGGTGCGGAAGGCATCGGTGGGATTCTGGTAGCCATATTTCTTTGGATATGTATAGCTGTAATAGGATCTATGGTATTGTTTTATGCCGGCACAATTATCTGGCTAACTATTGTTTCGATTGCGGCCATTCTCTATTGGATTATTTTCAGGGCATTCAGATTGATCTTTAAAAATTCAACGGAATGCAGTGGTAATATTACCAAAAGCATTTTGATTGCTGTTTTATATACCCTGCTTTATAATTTCTGGATTTACGGAATAATCTTCGGTGTGCATTTTCTAAATTCCTGAAATTATTTCTTATACTTTCTTCGCATTGGCATATAATTTTCGCTGATAATTTTATCTCTACACTTCTACTACTACCTAACATCCTTCTTTTGCCGGTAAGGCGGGGAGCCGGAAAGCCAGGCTGGATAAAAAAACATCGAGTATGTCTTCATCATCCCGTCATTCCGACTTCCCGGCAGAAAAAACTATATACTAAAATCAATCATGAAAGATTTTTCTAATCTGCTTCCTCCT
>JAATGW010000764.1 GCA_015654495.1 Chitinophagales bacterium | reverse complement strand
TCTTACCTCGTGCCCCGGGATTGAAATCCCGGGCTATAAGATCACCGTTCCTACGGGACTGAAAAACCGAAATTGTATTTGGCTTGTTTACTTCTTACCTCGTACTTCTCACCTCTAACTTCAAAAGGCTGTTTACTTCAGCCTTCGGCCTTCGTACTTCCTACTTCTCAAAACTCGTCTTTCATAATATCCGGTCTTTTCTCCATTGTTCGCTTCAAAGCTTGGTCATAACGCCACTCATTTATTTTTTTATGATCGCCGCTCACCAGTACATCGGGTACTTTCCAGCCCCTGTACACTTCGGGTCGTGTATAAACAGGCGGAGCGAGCAGGTTATCCTGGAAAGAATCAAATAGTGCAGAAGTTTCATCGCTAAGAACACCGGGCAATAGCCTGCCGATAGAATCAACGAGTACCGCTGCGGCGAGTTCACCGCCACTAAGTACATAGTCACCGATACTTATTTCCCGCGTAACAAAATGATCACGCACGCGCTGATCAATTCCTTTATAGTGGCCGCAGATCATCAGAATGTTTTTTCGGAGGGAAAGCTGGTTGGCCACGGTCTGGGTTAACCGATCTCCATCCGGCGTGAGAAAAATGATCTCGTCGAATTTTTCGCTGGCAGATAATTCTTCGATCGCTTTCACCAGCGGCTCACACATGATCACCATTCCTGCTCCTCCTCCAAACTGGTAGTCATCCACCTGGCCATATTCATTTACTGCCCAGCGACGAAGCTGATGTACAGAAATTTCAAGCAGTCCTTTTTCCTGTGCACGCCTGATGATGGAGTGATTAAACGGACTTTCAAGTAATTCAGGAAGAACCGAGAGTATCTGGATATGCATGCTTCAAAGATAAGCGGAATGCGGGTTTCCGGTATTTTTCTGATTTGTGAAAATGATCTGAACGGGTAGAACAGGAACCTATTCCATAAAATCATCCAGATCCCTGCGTTCCTTTTTTGTAGGCCGGCCGATCTTGGTTTTTCTCTTCCCTGAATAAAAAACTGCGGCCTGATAATCGAGCCTTTGTTTTTCTTCTTCGGGAGTTTTGTCAATATAGAAATTAACCGCTTCACTGAACTGAACACGCTGAAACAATAAGCCAACCACTTCAATTACCCAGCGACGATGTTCTGTTTTTACATCATATATATCCCCGATATGAACGGTTCTGGAAGCTTTTACAGAATCTCCGCCCAGTTTCACACGGCCCTTGTCGCAGGCTTCAGCTGCAGCCGTTCTCGTTTTAAAAAGCCTGATAGCCCAGAGGTATTTATCGATCCTCAATTTTTCCTTGTTGATCATTCTCCACTTATTTTCTACTTATTCAAAAGTATAAATTTCCGGCGCATAGATTTTACAGCCTACCCATCTATGTAAATAATTAACTGAAAATGTTAAACATTTGTATTTTGAGCGCCTTCGTTAAAAGAATCAACATAATTACATGAGAAAATTCCAGAATAGTTTAATCCGGGTTTATCTGTTCATTATTTTATTCCAGCCTGTTATCTGCAAAGCACAGGGTGGCGGCGGCATCCGCTGGACGGAAGATGGAGAAAATATCACCCGGCTCGAGAAAGGCCAGTTGATTAAAGTGCATGTTGCGGATGGTAAGTCAGATATTCTTGTTCCCGCTTCCGCATTTGTTATCAATGGAAAACAGGTACAACCTTCATCCTACAAATTCAATGGAGATCAATCGAAACTACTTGTATTTGTCAATACTGCACGTGTATGGCGTTACAACACCCGTGGCGACTACTGGCTGCTGGACAGGAAGACAGGCGCATGGACACAAATAGGAAGCAAACGGCCTTCACGATCATTGATGTTTGCCAAATTCTCACCGGACTTCAGCAAGATTGCTTATGTAAGCGAACAGAATATTTATGTGGAAGATCTGCAGACCGGAACTGAAACCCAACTTACTACCGGGGGTAACCGCAGATTAATCAATGGAACCTTTGACTGGGTTTATGAGGAAGAATTTTCATGCCGCGATGGCTTTCGCTGGAGCGCAGATAGCAAAACAATTGCATACTGGCAGGTAGATGCAGCCGGCACCAGGGATTTTTATCTGATTAACAACACCGATTCCATTTATTCAAGAATCATTCCGGTGGAATATCCGAAAGTTGGAGAACCACCGTCAGCTGTAAGGATTGGTGTGGTGGCTGTTTCAACAGGAAATACCCAATGGATGAATATTCCAGGCGATAGTCGCCAGAACTATATACCAAGGATTGACTGGCAGGGCGGAGACCTGATAGTTCAGCAACTGAACAGAAAGCAGAATGAAACGGTTTTATGGCGCTGTAATATCAACACAGGAGCTTCAAAAGAAATTTTACATGAAAAAGAAGAAGCATGGATTGAAATTATGCAGGTGTGGGAAGGGAAATATACTGACAGGGGTTTCGACTGGCTTGAAAAGGGAAAATCATTTTTATGGAGCAGCGAAAAAGACGGCTGGCGTCACCTGTACCTGATAAATGCTGAAACAGGCAAAGAGAAACTGATTACAAAAGGAAATTATGATGTTACTGCAATTGACCAGGTAGATGAAAAAGGTGGTTTTGTTTATTTCAGCGCATCACCGGATAATGCCACACAGTCTTATCTTTTCCGTGCTAAGCTGGATGGAAGCGCCAGTGCACAACGTCTGAGCCCGGCTGATCAACCCGGCAATCATTTTTATACCATTTCACCAACAGGAAAATATGCTTTTCACCGGTTCACAAATCATAAGGTTCCAATGGAATCTGAATGGATTTCACTGCCTGATCATAAAAGCATTGGTGGTGACCAAAGATTGAAACTCGCTTTGGAAAAAAGTTTAACCCGGCCATCTTCAGTTGAATTTATTAAAATAAAAACCGAAGACAACGTGGAAATGGATGCGGTAGTAAGCAAACCAACCAATTTTGATCCTTCAAAAAAATATCCTCTGGTTGTATATGTATATTCAGAGCCTGCCGGCCAACTGGTACAGGACGAATACGGAATCGGAGAAAATTTTTTGTATGACGGAGATATGGCTAACGACGGCTATTTCAGAATCAGTATTGATAACAGAGGGACTCCCGTTGCCAAAGGCCGCGAATGGAGAAAATCCATATACAGGAAAATAGGTATTATCAATATCAGGGACCAGGCGATGGCCGTTAAAGAAGTTTTGAAATGGAAATATATAGATCCTGAAAGGGTAGCGGTATGGGGTTGGAGCGGAGGTGGTTCGGCTACCCTTAACCTGATGTTTCAGTATCCTGAGATTTTCAAGACAGGTATTGCCGTTGCTGCGGTTGCCTTACAGCTTACTTACGATAATATTTACCAGGAAAGGTATATGGGTCTGCCATCAGAAAACCGGGAAGATTTTATAAAAGGTTCTCCGATTACTTATGCAAAAAATCTGAGGGGTGACTTGCTATATATCCATGGTACAGGCGATGATAATGTTCATTATCAGAATGCAGAATTGCTCATCAACGAACTGGTTCGCCTGAATAAGCAATTCCGTGTCATGCCTTATCCGAACCGCACACACGGCATCAATGAAGGCGAGGGAACCACGCAACACCTGAGAACATTGTATACCAATTTTCTAAGGGAGAAATGTCCTCCGGGAGGAAGATAGTCGGGAGTCTGGAGTCTGGAGTCGGGAGTTTGGAGTCGGAACTGGTAGCTGGATACTGGATACTGGTTGCTGGATGCTTGTAACTGGCTGTTACGAGCCACCAGTTACTAGCTACCAGTTACACTATAAACTAAGAACTATGAACTATGAACTCCCGTTCATTTCCGAGAAAAATTTATGGAAATAAGGAATGGTTTCAATCCCTTTATAGAAATTATTTAATTCAAATTTTTCATTGGGTGAATGCAGATTGTCGCTATCGAGGCCAAATCCCATAAATGCAATCTTTATTCCCAGTTCTTTTTCAAACATCGTGCAGATCGGAATACTTCCGCCACCACGTACGGGGATAGGCGCTTTTCCGAAACTTGCAGTAATAGCGGCCGCTGCGGCTCTATATGCATTTGAATCAAGCGGTGTTATATAAGGTTCGCCACCATGATGCTCAGTTGTTTTTACAGTTACCCCGGGAGGTGCATTCTTTACGAAATAATCCAGCAGCAATGCGGATATTTTTTCTGATGACTGATCCGGCACCAGCCGTGAGGATATTTTTGCAAATGCTTTCGAAGGCAATACCGTTTTTGCACCCTCTCCGGTATATCCGCCCCAGATGCCATTTAATTCCAGCGTGGGCCTGATACCTGTTCTTTCTTCAACTGTATAATTTTTTTCGCCCCAGGTATCACTGATACCGAGGTCCGCCTTGTATTCATCTTCGTCAAACGGAGCCTTTGCAAGCATTTCGCGTTCAACCTCTGTGGCTTCCTGCACATCATCATAAAACCCGGGAATGGTGATATTATTATTTTCATCAAAACAGGATGCAATCATTTTCGCTAGCATGGTTATAGGATTCGCGACTTAGCCTCCGTAAAACCCAGTATGTAG
>JAATGW010000154.1 GCA_015654495.1 Chitinophagales bacterium | reverse complement strand
GGAATCAGGGTATTACATTCCTGGGGAATGACCGAAATGTCTCCGGCTGGTGCCACCTCTGTCATGACCAGCAAATTACTGAATGATGACAAAGAAACTCAATATGATTATGCTATAAAACAAGGATTGCCTGTGCCATTTGTTGAAGTTCGTGGCAGAGATGATTCCGGTGAGTTGATACCTCATGATGGTATCGTAATGGGAGAACTCGAAGTGAGAGGTCCCTGGATTATATCTTCTTATTATAAAGATGAATCTACAGACAAATTTACAACGGATGGATGGTTCAAAACCGGAGATATAGTTACGATAGATCAGGATGGGTTTATTGAGATCAAAGACCGCAGCAAAGACGTGATCAAATCAGGTGGCGAATGGATCAGTTCACTTGCTTTAGAAAATGCATTGATGGGTCATCCTGCAGTACTTGAAGCCGCAGTGATAGCAGTGCCCCATGAAAAAGGGGCGGAGCGGCCATTTGCTTATGTGGTAATAAGAGAGGGTAAATCTGTGACTTCCGTTGAACTTATTGAATATCTGTCAGACAAATTTGCCAGATTCTGGCTGCCCGATGAATGTGAGTTTATAGATGCTATTCCAAGAACCTCGGTGGGCAAATTTTTGAAGTCAGCTTTGAGAGAACGGCATAAGAAAAAGTGAGTTTGTTTTCCTGTTTGTTAAACGTTTAACGTTAGTTCGGTTTTTAAAAATTATTCATGAACATTTCTCCCGAAACAATTTTCAGCTTACATGGCAAAGTCGCTCTTATTACCGGAGCCAGCAAGGGGATAGGTGAAGCTATTGCAAGATATTTTATTGCAGCCGGTGCAAAAGTCGAGATCAACAGTCGCAAACACGATGAAATTACCAGATTAGCTACCGAAATTTCACCTGAAAATTGCATTGGTATAGCAGGTAATGCAGGCGATAGTGAGTTTTGCAAATATTTAATAGAAACAACAGCACTGAAATTTGGTGGCATAGATATATTGGTAAATAATGCTGCAACCAATCCTGTATATGGCGGCTTACTTGAAGCAGATGTTGTTGCATTCAATAAAATCATGCAGGTTAATGTCAAGGGTCCTTTTGAACTTTCGAATCTCGTTTACCCGATCATGAAACGAAGAGGCGGTGGTTCCATTATTAATATCAGCAGCATTGCCGGCCTGAGCCCGGATCCCGGACTTGGATTGTATTCAATCAGCAAAGCCGCATTGAACATGCTTACCAAGGCTCAGGCAAAGGAATGGGGTGCGGATAATATCAGGGTGAATGCTATATGCCCGGGCGTAATCAAAACAAAATTTTCAAGAATGCTTTGGGAAAATGAAGATAACTTCAGGCGCATTACTAAAAATATTGCCATCAATAGAGTTGGTACCGTAAATGAAATTGCAGGCCTCGCATTATACCTTGCATCGGACGCATCGGGTTACACTACCGGAGCAATTATTACAGCCGATGGTGGCACTACGATATAGCTATAGATCATGAATAAATCAACCAATAGCTCCTATCGGTATTTTGTACTGGCCATGCTTACTGTGGTCTATATTTTTAATTTTATCGATCGTCAGCTTCTCGTAATCCTGCAGGAATCAATAAAAAAAGAATTACAGCTTTCTGATACACAGCTGGGCATGTTATCCGGATTTACATTCGCTGTGTTTTATGTGACTCTGGGGTTGCCGATAGCAAGGTTAGCAGATAAAAGCAGTCGCAGGAATATTGTCGCAGTTTCTCTTGGGCTATGGAGTTTAATGACTGCGCTTTCCGGCAGAGCACTAAATTTTATTCAATTATTGCTGGCACGTATTGGGGTAGGCGTGGGTGAAGCCGGTGGAAGCCAGCCTGCGCATGCTATGATATCTGATTATTTCCCACCGGATAAAAGAGCTACCGCATTGTCTATATATTCTACCGGAATATACTTTGGTATCATGATTGGCTTTTTAATGGGTGGATATTTAAATCAAACATTGGGTTGGAGAACAGCATTCTATATACTAGGTATTCCGGGTGTACTATTTTCAATATTATTTTATTTTACGGTAAGAGAACCACAAAGAGGATCTACCGATATAGATTCAGGAATAGTAAGTGAATCTTATTCTATTGTTCATGTATTCAAAAGATTGTTTTCAACACATTCATTTATTTATCTGTCTTTTGCTACTGCGCTGAATGTATTTTGCATTTACGGTTTAAGCAACTGGTCACCTTCATTTTTATCAAGACTTCACCATATGAAAAGTACAGATATCGGGCTCGTGCTTGGTTTGTTTTTTGGAATAGGTGGCGCTGTTGGTACATTTCTCAGTGGTTATCTTACAGACCGGTTTGGAAAAAATGATAAAAGCTGGTATCTGCGGATACCTGCCATTGCTGTAATACTTTCCAGCCTGTTTGCAACTGGTGGATTATTTATTCAGCATACTGTTGTATCTGTTATATGCCTGGGACTTTGCGCATCTTTACAAGGCATGTACCTGGGTCCATCTATTGCGGTAGCGCATAGCCTGGTACCTGCTTCAATGAGGGCGCTCACGTCTGCTATTTTGTTTTTTATTCTCAATCTTATCGGTTTAGGCCTGGGGCCGTTAGTCATAGGATTTATAAGCGACAGGCTTGCACCTGCATTTCAATCTGAATCCTTACGGTGGGCTATGTCGATAATAATTGTGATCGAATTAGTTTCCGCCTTTTTGTTTTTTATTGCTTCGAAGAAATTACGATTCGACTTAAAGTCTTAATTAGCGTTTGCTGTCAAACCCATTAGTAAAAGCAGTTATTGGATCACAGAACAAAGCGAATTTAATCAGGGCCTGCTGTTCAGAATAAAACCTATACCAGGTGCGGATTCTACAATAAAATTGAAGTTTTAGGTGCAAGCCTTTTGGGGGAAGCTGGTGAGAATCCATGCACCTAAGAAAAATTTCCCGTGTCCTTCCCGCAGTTACCGGCTTACCGTCTACCTTTTTT
>JAATGW010000290.1 GCA_015654495.1 Chitinophagales bacterium | reverse complement strand
CCTTTGTAAAATCAACTGTAATGCCCCTGGATTGAGCAGCTGCAATATCTCCCAAAAAACAAAAAACTAACAGGAAAAAGATGCTGTATAATGTCCGCCTCATTCTGGTAAGATCCTGGTTTATAATTTAATTCTGTGCGTTAGTCAGTTTATCATAATAGGTAGCTACCCTTATCAGGCTGGCTGATATTTCCCTCCGTCCGAATTGAAGATGTTCTTTGCGAATGATCTGCTGCAATTCAGGCTTTTTATCCCGAAGAACTTTTAAAACATCTTTTTTGCGTGAAACCGGATAATATTCATTCCCCTTCCTGAGATAATAATAATTTTTTTCGTCGATAAATCTTTCTTCCTTCCTGTCATCTATAACAGACCTGATTAATTTCACCGGTCTGTACAGAACTTTTACGTTTCCATTATACAGAAGTGCATAAAAGCCGGATTTCACCGAACTGCTGTCGCCAGACACACGAATAAAATGGTAGCCATGTAAATCAAAAGCGGACACACGGTCACCATTAATCAGAATCGCATCTCCCTGAGGATTAAACACGATGATTATTTGTCTTACGATTTCATAAATAAACCGGACATCATGGTAAAGAACGCCGTCTTTTTCAACTGAACCGGTATCGGTTTCAGTTGTAACAAAAAAAGGATGTCCTTCTTTGAATGGAAATGGGTATCCTGAATATTTTATGCCGCTGTATAATGTGGCGCTTGGATACAAGGCCTTGTGATATACTACAAGGCTTTTTGCGAAAGCGGATTGCAGAGACAAGCTGTCGTCAATGGATTGCTGTGCAGCAGCAGAATCTGTCAGAACAATAAAACCTATCAGATTCAGCAAAAGGGATTTTCTCAAAGTCAATATTTAAGCAGTTAGGAATCTGTAATATAATAATTATCTGCCTGATGACAGCCTAAGCGAAATCAAAATCTATCTTGTAAATACAGGTCCGCTCAGGATTAGATGACAACTCCTTCAAAACTTTGCGACTTCCGGAGAATTTACATTTCTGGTCTCGAAAATCCCGGCTTTCTGATGAAGAGGATGACAAGAATATCGGCCGTTCCGTTACAATTGCTTAAACACTTTTTCGAATCCCCTTTACCGGGCGCCTGGGCCTCTCCATTCTTAACCGGATATTCATCTGATATATGATCTGTTTAACCAATTTATGCTTCTCTTTACCTTATCGATCAATTTAAGATTTGAATTTATGAGATATTGCTTTTTAAACATCATTACATTTCTGATTTCTGTGACGGTATTTTGCAAGTCAGTATACAGCAATGCAGATACCCATACCCGCAAGAATTATGAACCGGCGCGGGCTCTGCTTCAATTCCCTCCGGGCATAATTCATTCAGAACCCATGGTGGATTTTTTTCCGGGTTATGCGGTCTCGCCTTTCTATTATCAGGCAGAATTGAATAGAATTGAAATGATAACCGATAATTTCCGCAATTATTCATCACGGAACAGCATTGGAAAATTCCGGGACACAGTTACTAATCAGGGAGTTGATTATTTCAAAACCAACCTGAAGGATTCCCTGAATGCTGTTATCAAACAAAAGACCGACAGCCTGTTGGCTTCAAAGACTGCCCACTCCCTGTATAAACCACTTTACAGAAACGATGGTCAGAATAAACCCGTGAAATATATTATCATTCTGATTGGTGATGGAACCGGTCTCGCACAATGGTATGCAGGGTATACTGCAAATCACGCTTCCCTGAACGTGTTTGCCATGCGCCATATCGGCCTTTCCAAAACAAGTTCACTCGACAATTATATCACAGATTCGGCGCCAGGTGCAACTTCCATATCCTCTGGAGTAAAAACAAATAACCGGGCCGTTGGAGTAGATCATAAAGGTGCCAGGCTGACTCTTCTGCCGGATATCATTGCGAAAAGAAAGATGAAAACAGCCATCATCACCAGTGGTGATTTCAGAGATGCCACTCCGGCCTCTTTCTATGGTCACCGCAGTCTGCGTAGTGATTTTAAAGGCATGATGGAGGACCTGGTGACAGCAAAAGTTGATATCATCATGGGCGCATGCAATATGGCGCAATACGATAGTGTATCTGTGATTCTGAAAAAGAAATTCAATGTTCTCGGGTCACTGAATACTGTGAACAAATCAACGAAGCTTCCGCTGATTGTAGCGGATTCAGTTGCAGCTTTCTCCATTCAAAAGGGGAGGAACGATTGGGCGACGACTGCTTTTCAGAAAACACTTCAATTGCTCTCAAAAGATAAGAACGGGTTTCTGATCATGCTTGAGGGTGCGCAGATTGATCATGGGGGTCATGCAAATCAGCTTACCTATGTGGTTTCGGAATTGCTGGATTTTGATCAGGTGATCGGCAAGGCAATGGAATTTGCGGACAGCAATGGTGAAACACTTGTGATTGTAACCGGCGATCATGAAACTGGTGGACTTACGCTCACAGGCGGAGATTACGGGACTGGTATGATCAATGGACAGTTTTCAACAGGTGGACATACCGCCATTCCCGTCCCGGTTTTTGCTTACGGCCCGCAGTCACAATTGTTTGGTGGCGTTTATGAGAACACGGATATTTTTTTCAGGATACTGAAAGCACTGAAATCCGATTACAAGCCATTGCGATAGAAAGCAATGGTTAGTTCAATGAACCTACTAATCCGCAAAGCCAACAGCAAGGCCGCAAAGATTTTACTTCCCCCTTTCCAGGCTGACGATATGTTGAAACTTGTCAAGAGCAACTGTCCAACCCTGCTGATAACGGTGTTTCGAATCGGGATGGAGGTTTTTGTGGGTCAGCACTAATTTTGACTGATCACCGAGAGAAATAAATTCCACTTCCACTTCAGAGGTCTTCCCCGGTTCACTCAGCCATTCCCAGGAGTAATTCAATCGCTTATGTTTGTCCACCAGTGTAAATGATCCCCATGCCGTATGGTCAGATCCATTGGAGTCGGCAAAATGTACTTTGTACTTTCCACCTATACTCACATCCATTTCAGCAGTTATCACAGTGCCCCTGGGATCACCACCAAACCATTGCAGGATGAATTCAGGCTCCGTCCATATCTGCCATAATAAAGATACCGGCGCATCAAAAATCCTCTCAACTATTATCTGGTTGGCGGAGCTGGTAACCGTACTCATGAGTTCTTGTTTTTAATTTTTTTGATCAGTTTTTCGATATTATCGAAGCGGCCTTCCCAGGTCTGCCGGAATGGTGCCAGCCAGTCGTCGATTTCTTTCATTTTTTGTGGATTGT
>JAATGW010000050.1 GCA_015654495.1 Chitinophagales bacterium | reverse complement strand
TTCCATAATCTGGCATAAGGCAGGAAAGGCTACCAATGGTTTAGTTCAACATCGGCCTTGCACAATACGGGCTCACGAACATATCCTCTTCGACATTAGCACGGATCAGCTATAGTTCGGGCGACAGGAACACAGATCGGCTTTAAAATGTAACATCGACAATATATCGTTACTCAGCTAACGTACCAGCTTCAGATATTCGAAATCTCATACAGCATCTCCACCGAAGACTCTACATCATTGGTACACCAACGCGAGACCGTGGCCTGGTTTTGCCGGGATAGGCAGCAAGATCTCGACTCCTGCGTTTCTTCCTTACCAGGACAACTTTAATTCTGTTCAACTGCATTTTCGCCATTGAGAATTGTTTTGATTATTTACTCAGCAACTATCCCCTATTTTGGAGGATCTGAAATTATAGTGCAGATTAAAAAAAGTATATTTTAATTATAATTTTATATACTATTGATAATTTATTTTATTGCTTTGTCAAAAGTTTCGTGTTATGAAGCAGAGGAAAAATAGTGGTTCAACCGGGCAGCGGCGTATAAAAGTGCAGGAAAAACACATATCCCGTGCATATCAGCAATATTCTGTCTTTCCCGAGATCAGGCTTTCCGGGAAATGGCTCCAGGATTCGGGTTTTACAGCAGGGCAAACAGTAACCATCCTGCATGAAAAAAATCGCATCGTCATTATGGCTGGTCAGCATCATTCAGAAATTAACTGAGGCTCGTTCGCCTGTTGTTGTTTTATCAATGCAGGTTCACCACACATGATATGCCAAACGTAATATTGGGAAAGAGTCAATAGAATGTCTGGTTTCGATTTGCAAAACCTTTTAAAAACATAGCTAATCACCAGACCATCATTATCTCCATCGAAAATACACCTCAGTAGTATCACTATATTTTTTGAATGCATCTGCTTCAACATCCAATTCATGACCTGAATCAGAATGGTATTTCTTTCTCCACTGTAATATTTTCTCCGCTCTCGGCTTTATCTTTTTCCTTATCATTTCGTAGGCTGGACAAGGATTTTCCCAGATGGCCATCACGAGGTGATCTGTAATATTCTTTGCATCACGCATTTTATACCCGCCCGTAAGTCGCATGAATACAGTATCCAGGAGTCGGGCGGCCGCTGCTGTTTTTTGCGCCACGAGTGCGTCTATAAAATCTTCAGGTGCTGATCTGTCTTCCACAAACCCAGAAAATCCACCAGGCCGGTTTCCGGAAAATCGATAGAATTGATTCCTGTGGAACTTCTGCAACACTTCAAACCAGGCGGTATCAGGATGTTCACGCATCATGCTGAATGAGACATCACTCAATCGCCAGGCATCCTCCATCATCCGGTTTTTGATAATTGGAATATCTTCTTTTTTCCCAAACCGGGACAATCCATATAAAGCTTTTTCGACATCATCAAATGCGGAGTTATATTTGTCAAACGGCCTTCCCGATCGGGTCGCCATATCCCTGATATAAGGATAAAATTTTCCCTGCGGCGGCAGGTAGAGGAGCTTATTATATGCCGAGGCCAGGTAATTGTGTTTTGTTATTACTGCTTCAATCGTTTTATTCAGGGATTCTTCCGTTTTCCATTTTGCATGATCGAGGACATTATCGGAAACACAATTGAACAAGATACCCCATTCTCCGGCGTCCGTGGGTACAATTGCTGTATCGTCAAGGTGATTCATCACCAGTTCAAAATGATCGAAATTTTCCTTGTATTGTAGCGTCAGAAAGGCAGTAGATCTGAGTACCGGATGTTCAGATCGGGTAAGTAGTAATAGTTCCTCGTCTGTAACAGTACTGTCCAGGCGGTAATATCCAACAACACCCTTGGATACAATTCTTTCAAGATCAGGTTGGAGATCTTTCCTGAAATCACGGATCGCATAGGGGTAACGGTTATCGTTGTTGCAGGAAAATATCAGTATGCATAAAAGCAATGCGGGCAGGTAACTATGGCGCATAGGAGCAGTTGTGAAATTATGATTCAGCGGGCCCGTATTTCCATAAAATAAAAGGACGGCCTAGCAGATTTGGTTTAAAAAATTTTGAGATCGGTTTTTTAAATACAAAGAAGCCAGGTTGCTACGACAGAGAAGACCAAAGAAACTAATCTGCTCACTTACAAAAAGTATAGCAGATCAACCAACCGGAACTAAATCAGCAGTTCCCGGCTGGTCGAAAATTCCTGTACGTTCTGGTAAAAATGGCTTAACTTTTAGGAAGTCATTATATAAGTATTGGTTATGAAAACCTTTTATCCGGTCTTTCTTGCCATAGTTATTTTTACAGCCATTGGCTGTCAGAAAGAGAATTCGGATCAGGCAGACCAATCAGCTTCCGGATTGTTTTCAAAAATTACTCTGCCAAAAGAAAAGACTATCCTGGTGGACGCATCAAAGGACGGTGGTGTATGGTGGTTCCCGCAGGAACCTGCAACCGGCTTTTCTGAAGCCGACGCTCACCAGGGAAAAGCTTTGGCTGACTACCTGCGTTCACATGGATACAGGGTGGATGAACTGCCTCGTGGAGCAGTCATCACAAAAGAACTGCTCGCAAAATATGCAAGGATTATTCGTGCCCCGGCTTTTTTTCCATACGCTGAAGAAGAAATTGCCGCATACAAACAGTTTTTAAATAAACCCGGTGCGATACTCCTGATGCAGGATCACCTTATGTATACAACCAATGACAAATTATCAGAACTGCTTGGACTGGAATTTAAAGGTGCTGTCGATGGAATAATCAGTACCGTTGATGCTACTGAGATTGCCGGTGGCACATCATTGCCATATATTGCCGGGGCAGTAGTAACCAATACAATTAACAACCCAAACATCACGGTGCTGGGCATATTGAAGAAAGACGACTATATTATTTTGAATAACAAAGATCCCTATGAAGGCGGCGGACGCAGGGATGCTCCTGTAATGGGTGTAGTTAATAATTATCCGCTGACCAGGATTTTCTTTTACGGAGATGGTAGTGGGATCATATGCCCGCCTCAAACATTTTCAGAAAATCTTGGGCAGTGGCTTTTTTAATAAGGCCGAAGGCCGAATTGTGAAGGACGAATTGTGAGTCGCTGAAACTTTGTGCTTCTAAAAGAACAACTTCCCTTCCTTAAATCGGATCCTGCATCTGAATAGAAACTCCTTTCCGACTTACCGGCTTCCTGTCTACCACATTGTACTATCGAAGTCACTGAGATTAATGAACTACCTCGCAGCAGAGCTGACGAGGTATCAAAACAAACGCAGCTGCTGCTCATGGACCTTCTTGTATTCCTTCTCGGAGCCCTGGGATTTCACATATTGCTGAATTGTATTTTCATCTCCATGCCTGCCCACTG
>JAATGW010000196.1 GCA_015654495.1 Chitinophagales bacterium | reverse complement strand
TTTAAAAAGTATGGTGGAACCCCTTTAGGATGGAACTCATTGGATAAATTAGGAGATGCAATTGAAGGCAAAAAAATGCCGGCTCAGAATCCCGATGGAAGTAATCGAAATCCGATTTTCCCCATCACACGAGTTAAATGTAAAAATTAAGCGATGGCCTACTTTTCATACAAAATTGAACATGATTTTGGATTGGCGCCAAATCCGTTCGGTGGATATTGTACCCTGGCGGTTTGCAAACCTACTATACGTAACAACAAGAATCTACAAATGGATGACTGGATCATTGGCACCGGCAGTACAAAATTAGACCGCTTACACCACCTAATATTTGCGATGAAGGTCGAAGAAAAATTAACTTTTAATGACTATTGGGATGATCCAAGATTTCAGTATAAAAAACCTGAAATTAACGGAAGTCTTGTTCAGATGTATGGAGATAATTTTTATCATCAAAATCTGAATACAAAAAAATGGATACAGGAAAATTCAGCACACTCTTTAGAAAGTGGGATGAAAAATCTTGACCATCTAAAAATTGATGTTGAAGGGAAGTACGTTTTAGTATCGAAAACATTCTATTATCTGGGTGATAAATCTATTCTTTTGCCAAAAAGATTTTGGGAAATATGCAGTGAAGGCAGAAATATGAAGGGGCCATCCATATCGGAACGCGTAGCTGAGGACTTTGTAAGTTGGCTACAAAAAAAGTATTCTATAGGAATACATGGTGATCCTATTAATTGGGTAAAATATAATAGATATTTGTAAATCTTTTAGCTTAAACCATGAAAACTCAATTAGAACAATTTGTCCGAAAATATTTAAAATCCATAAATGACAATAATGCTGCAATTTTTGCTGGCGCAGGATTGTCAATCCCCGCTGGTTTTGTGAGTTGGAAAGTTCTTTTAAAAGAAATCGCAGAAGATTTAAAGTTGGAAATAGACAAAGAAAACGACCTTATTGGATTGGCTCAGTATTATGTCAATGAAAAGGGAGGTCGGGGATCAATAAACCAGAAGTTAATAGACGAATTCACAAAAGAAGCAACGATTACAAAGAATCTTGAATTATTAGCACGATTGCCGATTAGATATTATTGGACAACTAATTATGACAAACAAATAGAGAAGGCTTTAGAAAGAGCCAACAAATCAGTTGATGATAAAATTGTTGCAGAAAATCTTTCTGTCTCATTACCTCGAAGAGACGCAATTGTGTATAAAATGCATGGTGACATTAGCCTTCCTCATAAGGCCGTGCTAACTAAAGATGATTTTGAAAATTATAATTCGGAACGACAGTTGTTTACAACTGCGCTTCAAGGAGATTTGGTTTCCAAGACATTTCTTTTTATAGGATTTAGTTTTGATGATCCTAATTTGGAACATATTCTTAGTCGAATAAGAGTACTCCTAGGTGAAAACAAAAGGGATCACTATTGTTTTTTTCGACAACCACAAGCATCTGACTATAAAGGAAAATCTAAAGAAGAAGCAGAAGTATTAATGCAATATGATCGTTTAAAATTACAGTATAAGATTAAGGATTTGACAAGATATTCAATCCAGGCATTAATTGTTGACGATTACGATGAAATAACACACGTTCTTCAATTGTTGAATAACAAGATTCGCAGGAAAAATGTATTCATTTCTGGTGCTGCACATGAATTTGGAACTTTTGGTGAAGCGAAAGCAAACGAGTTTGTTTACGAGCTATCTAAGACGTTGGTGGAGAAAAGTTATAAGATAGTAACAGGATTTGGTATTGGGATCGGCAGTTCAGTTATAAATGGTGCTTTGTCACATGTTTTCTCGACCAAATATCAGCATATAGAAGAGTCTATCACTTTAAGACCCTTTCCGCAGAATGTTCCATCTGGGCAAGACTCAAAAAAAATATGGGCCGATTATCGAACAGATATCGCAGAACAATCGGGAATTTCAATTTTTCTTTTCGGAAATAAACTGTCGGGAAATGATGTGGTTGATTCGAATGGAATGATTGAGGAATTTGATTTGTGTGTAAGGAAAGGTGTAATTCCAATTCCTATTGGTGTAACAGGTTATGTTGCAGAAAAACTTTGGACTAAAGTTAATGACCAACTCACTAATTACGGATACGAAACGGAAGCTTTGCAAGAGTCGTTCAGCAATTTGAATGACGTTACAAAGACAAATAAAGAACTTACTAATGAAATCGTTAAGATTGTTAATCTTTTACAATAATTCTTATGGCTAAGAGGGTGTTTTTCAGTTTTCATTATCAAGATGTTATTGATTTCCGCGCAAACGTTGTTCGGAATCATTGGGTTGTCAAAGATGATCGTGAAGCTGCGGGCTTTTTCGATGCTTCAATTTGGGAAGAAACTAAAAAGTCAGGCGAAACAGCCTTGAAAGCGCTAATTGATGGAGGCCTTAAAAATACATCCAACAGCTGTGTATTGGTAGGTTCAGAAACTTTTGTACGGCCTTGGGTAAAATACGAGATTTTTAAAAGTATAGATGTTCGTAATCACATATTTGCCGTACACATCAATTCGATAAAAGGGCGTGATCAAAAGATAAAGACGATGGGTCTAAACCCATTTGAGTGGCTTGGTTTGAGATTTAACAGCGATGGAAAAATTGCTACTCCCATTGAATTTAGTGGATCTGCTTGGAATGTTTATTGTAAACTGGATCCCATTAAATTAGGAGAACCAATGAATCAAGCATTTTGGAGTGGGGGATATAGACTTTCATACTGGTATAAAATTTACGACTGGGTTTCAGATGACGGTTACAATAATTTTGCAAATTGGGTAAAATAGGTATTATTTATTGGCAAGATTGTAAGCGTACCCCAAATTAGTCTGTTTTAGAATAGTGATATCCAAAAATGACTATAATAATATACAAGATGCCCTGACTGCAAAATTTTAATATGTCTAAAGTGCAGAAAGAAATACCAGGCGACCGAGAAGAAAAGTTTATTCTCGAGATAGTCTTCTTTTTTGGTTACCTGAAAAAAAATTAAAGCCATTATAACCGTTTATTTAATCGGAAGAATCTTTATATTTCTTGCCACTCCTTTACAAGATTTGATAAATTTCCAATTAAAGGAATGGCACCATATCGTCCTTCTATATAGTCCTTTTCAAAAGAACGGTCTTTCCGGATGGTCTTGCCCTCTTCTTTATATTCTACCAATGAATATATTTCAGAAGCTCCATACTTATTCTTTTCAACAAAATAGATCTCTCTCCGGTAATTCCCATAATACAAAAGATTGGTATCATGCGTGGCAAAAATCAATTGCGCGTTTTTTTGATTAAACTCTGCTGAATTGAACAACCTGGTCACGGCAAGTGTCAATAGAGGATGCAAACTGGCATCCAATTCGTCAATCACCAATACGCCTCCGTCATTCAGCACATCGAATACAGGTCCTGAAATATTGAACAATTTATTGGTCCCGGAAGATTCCTGGCTTCGCATATCAAATTCCACTTTACCTGCTACTTTATTTTTTGCATCAAATTTTTTGTGAATCGTTTTTATGTCAATCCGAAAAAGCCCTTGCAGGTCTGTGATCAGTTGTTTGACCAACGTTTAAAACCTACTTGTCTTTATGAAGTTGATGAACCTCCATTTATACCAAGTTAAGAAGAACTTGTTTTACAACTTTAAATGCCGCTAAATTCTGTGTGCAGAAGGCCTAAACCACTGGCTATTGAATAGACTAAGCCAACTGTGCGGTAGGTTAAAATTTACTCAATTTTGTTCACTGTATTTGCTTGTTCATTTTAAATGAACATAGTAAAATAATGAACAATGAACAGCAAATAGCCGCAGAGACGCTGAAGCAACTTGCTGAGCAGACCACTATCGAGGGGGTATGGAAAGCGCATGCTATAGATGGTATTGATGGGAAATTAAAACTAAAATATAAAGGCAAGACCTATAACTACGCGGTGGAAGTACTGCAATTTTAATATATAACATTTGCGATTTACTACAGATTGTGTAGCAGTTAGCGAACAAAATCTAATTGTAATAGACAATAGCGTCATTATGTAACCGAAAGCCTTGCTGGTAGCGCGTTTGAAGAAACCAGCAACCAGGCCGAAAACGACAAAACCCACGCTGAACGTGGGTTTCTTTCTCAATTTAAGCGAACCGGCCGGGACTCCATGCCTGCGTTTCTTCACCTCAGAATATCGGAACTGAATTCAACTCAGGGCTGATTTTATCTGACTCGATATTATTACATGACAGGTTGAATCTTCGAAGTAATCTGCAATTGATCCATCGTTATATTAAATCAGGCGGGCCAACCGGCAATGTGAACATGGGATTCCAATTCCGGATAAACCTGAATGCAAGTTCTCAGTTGCCCAAAAATCTCATTGTGGAACTATTCGGGAATTAAAACGCAGCTGCAAAAAATATCCAGGGAAAAATTCCCCAATCATTTACTTATACTTTTGCGTTCCGCAAACAATTCTGGAATAAAAAAGCGGGTATTGGTTTTGTTGCAACAAATCCGTTTAATCAGTACATCAATCAGTATAGCACTTTAGAAAGCGAAAATGATTACTCTTCAACTCTTCGCAGAATACCATATCGCTCATTTGGAGTTAGTATGATAATTAAATTTGGAAAACCCGAATTTAAAAAATCAAGAGATCAGGACAATACCGAGCGCCACAGTGCACCCGTGATAAACAATCAGAGCTCGTTTAATGCGAGCGATTAAGATCCCGAAGTTTTTCAGAAGATTATTATCCGGATGCTTTAACCAATACTTCAATTTTATAAGGTTAAAAAAAAATATTTGGATATAAGACAAGAACGTCTATTTTTACAGTGTACTACCTAACTAATACACTAATGATTGAAGTCAGAAATCTGTCTTTTGGTTACAGAAAGCGAAAGCCGCTATATAAAGATTTGAATCTTTCTCTTCCGACAGGGAGTATTTACGGACTACTGGGAAAAAATGGTGCCGGTAAATCGACATTGCTGAAGAATCTGACTGGTTTGCTTTTCCCTTCTGGTGGCAATATTAATGTAAATGGATTTGTGCCATCAAAAAGACTGCCTTCATTTCTGGAGACCATTTATTTTATTCCTGACGAAGTCCATGTTCCCGCCCTGACTATTGAGCGGTATAGGAATCTTTTTTCTCCATTCTATCCTTCGTTTAATGCAGATCAGTTTCATCAGTATCTCGATCTCCTCGATGTGCATGACAAAGGGAAGTTAAACACATTGTCATTCGGCCAGCAAAAAAAGTTCATTATTGCTTTTGCGCTTGCATGTAATACCAAAATTCTATTGTTGGATGAGCCAACAAACGGCCTTGATATTCCGTCGAAAATCAAATTCAGAAAACTCATTTCCGGAGTATTTACAAAAGATAAAATGATATTTATTTCGACACATCAGATACGTGACCTGGATAACCTGATTGACAATGTAATTATTATCGACAATGGTGAGTTACTGTTACAGGCATCTATTTCAGATATAGCCAGAAAATTGAGTTTCCGTGTAGTTGAAAAGCTACCACCGGAGAATGAACTGCTTTATTCAGAATCGTCACTGAAAGGTTATTCTGTTGTTACGGAGAATCAGTCTGGAGATGAGTCGAAAGTAAACCTCGAATTTCTATTCAATGCTATTACCGGAAATCCACAGCGATCAAAATCAATATTCAGCACGAAGTAATTCACTTTATGAACAATATTTTTAGTTTCAGGAGATTTGGTTTGTTACTGAAAAAAACAATCGCCGAACGCCCGTTGCAAACAGTCGGAGTTATCGCACTATTGCTTTTTCTTACCTTAATGATGTATGGAGTGGTTAAAAAATGGTCAGATATAAATGCTGCACAAACCCTCACATTCATCTGGGGATTATCCGGAGGTGGGTTTTTTCTTGCATCGCTTGTTTTTAATTATTTCGGAACAAATGCAAGCGGCTCGTCGTATCTCACGCTGCCGGCGTCCTATTTTGAGAAATGGCTTTGCGGTATTTTAATTGCCGGAATTTTTTACCCACTATTATTTGTGTTTTTTTATCATCTTATCGATATGGGTTTTGTTACTGCATACCATAACAGCCTTGATCCCGGATCGATATATTACAAGGAGCAGTATGAAGGAACTGATACATTTGAGTTGAGTGGCCAGATTGCATGGAGAGTATATGCCATGTTTTTTATGTTTACCGGGGCGATGTTTACAGGATCACTTTTTTTTAATAAAATGGCACTGCTAAAAACCGGAATTGTGATGAGTCTCGTCTTTATTGTCCTTTTCGGCCTTAACTCACTGATATCCGTTTCGATATTTCCTGATGTTAAAGATGCAGGACTTTTTCATCACGTGGTACTTGCAGTTGGTGAGGAGGAAGGGACGATCGTTTTACCATCCCGTGCAGAAAATATTTTCCATTACGGCATAGCTTTTATTATACCTGCGATTTTATGGATCACCTCGCTAACACGGTTAAAAGAGAAAGAATTTTAAATTAAAGGCATGGAGTTTAAGGAGAATCCCGCAATTTATATCCAGATAGCAGACTATGTATGTGAGCAGATTTTACTGAAGAAGTGGAAATTAGGCGAGAAGATGATCAGTATCCGCGATATGGCTGTATTAAGTGAAGTAAATCCCAATACTGTACAGCGGGCATACGATCTCCTGCAACAACGCAATATTATAACAAACCGGCGGGGGATAGGATATTTCATTGAAGAAGAAGCCATGGAAAGGATAGCCAGTTTTAAAAGGGAACAATTTATAGAATTTGAGCTGCCTGTTTTTTTTCGGAGTATCTATCTTCTCAAAATGGATTTTAAAGAAATAAAAAACATTTACGAACAGTTTGTTAAAGACAATTTCAAAAAATAAAAAATGAAATTAACTTCCAGAATACTTCTTGTTGTTTTCCTTGCTATGGTGGTGGGCGTATTATCTTCCAATCTGGTGTTGAAAAAACAATATGATGCGATTGATAAATCGGATATCTACTGGACATACGACAGAATTCTGGAAAAACCTTTCAGGCACATTAAGATAATTGGCGGAAATGTAACAACCATTATATACGAGAACAATGCCAGGCCATCAGTCAGGTTATCCCATGACTGGGTAAAATTCCATGGAGGCAGGATTTCAAACAAAGTGGAAAATGATACGCTGTTTATCAATTTCGATTTTCAACCCGCAGATCGATATGAGAAATTCTGGACGAAACATGCAGTGACGGTACGCATTTTTTCGCCGGAACTTTTGTCAGTTACAGGAGTAGATACAAAACTGATCATGGAGAAATTTGTCCAAAAATCGATTTCAATAAACCTGTCCGGAAAATCCAAACTGGAAGTTGAAAATGTTTATTCAGAAATGGATTCGATTCGTATTTACCAAACTGATTCTACGGCTGTTTCATTTGAAAGATCACCTGATTACCGCAAAGATTCACTTTCTGGAAATGAAAATGTTTTAATTCTAAATTCTAAGGATGGGGGCGTCATTAATTTGAATTCATCCCGGCAGAAAAATGAATTTAATGAAAGCATCACTATAAAATCTGTGAATGCTACACTTAAAGGCTACTCAATTCTTGACATTGGCCGGGCACAGGTGCAGCATCTGCAACTAAACATATCTGATAGTTCAGCAATTGTTCTATCTGGTGGAGCGCTGCGGAAATCTGACAGAAATTTTACCAGTGTAAAAACTGATTAAATTTTCATTAATTTAAATAACTGCCAATCTCTTTTTCATCTAAGTCGAAATCCCGATTAAAATGTGCTTCAGATTTGTCTTTACTCAGTGCATCAGTATACATAATCAGAATATTAACTTTGCTATGCTCCGTATACTATATTCAATCATCTGATTTCGATCGGCGAATAAAGAAAATGGAAGTAAAGCATTCGTTATGGGTAGCCTTTTATTTCACTTCCTGTGCGAGCCTGCTTACAGTGCTCTGACTTGTCGTTTCTGGTAAAGAAGATAATAAATTTATAGTCATCTTACTTTCAGTTACAGGCATGATCGCTTCATGGGCGATTGTTCACACGATTTTTGCCTTCCATTATGCTCATTTATATTACCAGATGCTGGAAGACCATGTATCCGGGAAAGAAGTCCTGGATTTTACAAATGAAGAAAAGCCCGACTACCTAAGAAGCTTTGTCTATTGGAGAAAGCATTACTGATACGAGTTCTGTCAATGGGAATGATATTGAAATTATAAAAGATTTTCTTGGCAGAATTGAAACGAAGATTGATTCAAAGGAGACGGACTGGTTTTCTCTGTTGCTCAAATGGATGGCTATTATCGGATTTGTATTGGCAATTATCGCTGAAGCAAGAAACTGGGTAGATAGACCGGAAGCAGCCTCCAAGCAGGATGTTGAACAATTGAAAAAAGATATCTACAAAAAACTTGAATCCAGACTAACTGAACAAAATGATTCCAATTTAACCAATAGGCCATGTTCAGGGCGATATAAGCCACTCCCCCGATCACAATCCTTTACCCGATTGCCTGAAAACTATAAAGTAGTAATTTTATCGAATGGAGCGCCTGAACTGAGATTTCTTGTTACTTTTTGATAAGGAGAAAAACAAAATCGCCTCACATTCCTGTGACGCTTCCTCGCAGACCGGACGGGACCACCGATTATTTTATAAGCTGTTCTAACTAAAATTAATTTCAAAAGCGGAAATACAGAATGTCCGTATGAATACCTTTTCCTGAAAGAGCACTTCATTTTTCAACCGCTCCAATATAGAACAGTTATCTATCAATACATCTATTCCGAACCAACACGAAAAACACCTGCTGATTTCCTGAATGATCGCCTTATTGAAATAAAACAGTCTCTGCCGCTCCTGGTTGTATACAGGTTTTTATTTTAATATTTCTTTCCGGTGTTTTACCCCCCAATCCCGGAGTGCTTCAATAACTCCCTGGAATGTTGAACCGTATTTTGTAATCGAATATTCAACACCAATTGGTTTGGTATCCAAAATTTCCCTTTCAATTAATTTATTCAGTTCCAGGTCCTGCAACTCTTTTGATAACATCCGGGAAGTGATTCCTATTTCTTTTGCCAACTCTTTAAACCGGTGCGGTTTATCCTTCAACGTTAGAAGGATCAGGATTTTCCACTTTCCGCCAATAACGTCAAGCGTATCCTTAACTGCGCGCCTGTTGGTCCTGCATATATCATCATTGTGTTTAGCCATAGCTATACTTTATGTAACCGGTATACTAAATGTAATCGATTACAAATGTATACCAATGGGCGATAATTTTGTGCTGAATAAAAAAATAATGTTATGGAAAATTACAATTGGATTGTTCAGGTTTTATTGGCGGTGTTTTTCACAATGCCTGGTTTAACAAAAATAAAAACCGCCAAAGAGGTCCTCGTGGCCAGGGGTAATATGCCACCCAATGGTTCAATATCATTTATTCGTTTTTTAGGAGTGTTTGAAATTCTCGGTGTGTTGGCTATGATTGTTCCTATTTGGTTAAAGGAGCTTCAACCGGTAACCGCCCTGGCTGCGACGGGGTTCAGTGCAGTAATGGTAGCTGCACTAGCTGTTCATTATAAAAAGAAGGAGTTCAAAAAACTTCCAATATTAATCCTTGCACTGGTACTGTCTGTTTTTGTAGCAATAAATAATTTTTAAAGTTATGGCTATTAAAATTCTGAAACCGGAAGAGCGGGGATTAATGGAAAATAATGTATTTAAAGGTCATACCCTGTTCAGTAACGGGGCTACGGACACCCCGAGACCGGATGCGTTTGGAGCTGTTTATGTTTTTAACGATGACGTTTTATATCCTGAAAGTTTTTTAGGGATGCATCCGCATAAGAATGTTGAGATTGTTACGATTATGGTTTCCGGAACGGAATCGCATAAGGATACGCTCGGTATTCATGAAAATTATACTGCCGGCGACGTTCAGTTAATAAGCAGCGGCAAGGGTGTGTATCATCAGGGCGGGAACGTTTCGAGTGTTGAACCTGCCCGGCATTTGCAAATCTGGATCGCTCCTAAAACACTGAATTCAAAACCCGGGGTAACGGTTAAAAAGACAGGGTCAGGCCAAAGCGGTTTGTCTTTACTTGTCTCTCCGGATGCAGCACAGGAATCACTCGGAATAAACCAGGATGCCTGGATTTACAAAGGAAAACTTGCATTAAACCAAAAAACGAATTATCAGGTTCGGTCATCGGGAAATGCTGTACTGGTCTACCTGCTGAATGGCACATTAGAAATTAATACCGTGTCTGTCACAGAGGGCAGCACAGTTTTTCTTACAGATGAGAACTCTATTGAATTGAAATCAAAAAATGAAGATTCAGAATTTGTTTTGATTGAAACTGTAGTGTGATTTTAAAATCGCCTTGCAATATCCATGACTTAAAGAACGGCGATTGATTTTTCTCAGTTCCCTGCATGCGCCGACAAGTCTTATGAATTTATAAAACGGTTGAAACAATATTTATGGTCGTTTGGAACCAGTTTTATAGTCCTGAAACATCATTTATACCAAACTGAAACAATTTGTACAACGTACCGCGCCCTTGCTTTCCAACTTTGCCCTGTCAATTTAAACCGGCTATACAGGCAGCCCGAAATCAGAAGAATTAAAACATTTTTTTATGATAAGAGATATGATAAAGTTTTTTCTTGGCAATTTCACACTGACCTTTCTTATTTTAGGAACAATAGGAGCGTTGTTTTCAATATATCAGCATAGAAAGGTTAAAACAAAAGCATTGACGGCGGATATTCTTTTAAAATACTACTGCCTGTTTGCCATCGGGATTACATACCTATATAACGCCCTTTTTCATATTTATTTTCACGCGTTGGCCGCCCGGTTTATTGGCTGGACCGACAGTCCATTTCAAATAGAGGTCGGTACTGCAAGCCTTGGGTTTGGTGTTATTGGTATTCTCGCAACCAGGAAAAATTTCGGACTTAGGTTAGCTGCCGTTCTGGGTCCGTCTATATTTTTATTGGGTGCCGCCATTGGGCATGTTCATCAGATGATAACTAATCACAACTTTTCTCCCGGGAATGCCGGCATTATATTTTATACCGACTGGATCGTGCCTTTGATTGGCTTTATACTCCTTTATCGCTCCTACAAACTGGGTGGTGAGAAAATATAAAAGATCCATTTGTTTGTAGCCTTAGCATTTTAAAGTTTGTGTGCAAAAGCTACGGGGATCTGTTTGTTCATTGCTGCAATCATATAATAACCGGAAGGTCTCATCAAAATTTATTTTGATTGAAACTGTAGTGTGATTTCAGATCGCCTGGAAATGTCCATGACTTAAAGGCGTGTGGAATAGATTTTTGCCGTCCCCTGCTGACTGAACTAAAACCAGATGAAAGCAGAATTTCGGTCCCGTTCCGGTAACCCGGGAAACCTATGAAAAATGCATAAGGCACTTTAAATATCATAATTAAAAAAATAAAATAGTATGAGACCTCTTTACAAACTATTTAAAATAGTTGCATTCTTTTTTACACTCATAACAACAACGCCCACTGTTGCGCAAAGAGCCCTTACCGATGTAACGTCCCTGCAGTTGGCTGACCTTACTCCACTGACTTCGGGCGCACAGGCCTGGGCAGATTACGACGGCGATAAACTGCCCGA
>JAATGW010000781.1 GCA_015654495.1 Chitinophagales bacterium | reverse complement strand
ATATCCTGTAAAAAAAGTAAGAAGTAAGAAGTGAGAAGTAAGAAATCTGAAGATTCATTAGCGTTCCCCGGATTATTGATCCTGAACTGAAAAATATTTTTTCCCTGCCTGCAGAATACATTTTGGGAGTGCCCCCGTCTGCAAGGATAAAGTCTTTTGAATAAAGTGTTGCTGCGTGCGCAGCCGGGTCGGACTTTCCGCTGCGATCCCTCACGCTCAGGTACAGTCACCCTAACGAATAGGCGAACTTATTTATTTAGAATGAAATAAGACTGAAATATCTTAGCGATCTATTCTGTAGGAAGGTTTATGCCAATCCGCATTAGTCCAATAATTAACACAGTTCACGATTGACTATTGATGAAAAACATCGCCTGTAAAACAACCTATTGCCCTTTAGTTCTTGTTGCTTTTTATCTCAATTTCCTGCCGGATGATTTAAAGTACATGATCCCCCGATCCACTCTTTATGACTGGAAGCATAAAAACACCGAAAGCCTCTTTGGCTATCACTGGTGCTACCAGCAGCAAATGCTTTTCCATACTTTACAGCAGGTAGCTGCAAATAAAAAACTGATCAAAATCAATCGTGTATTGATCCGGGTAATAGCCGTTCAGCGCTTTATCAAAAAATATAATGGCCAGATCCAAAACAAACTATTCAATGCAGCTGCTGTTGTTGTCTGTAACATTGAAAAAATAAAAGATGTTTTAGGGAGTAACCTGGCTTTGAAAATCTTGTCACTCTCTTACCAGCAGTATTATCAGCTCCGCAATAAAACCAGGTGTGTAAAATCCGCATTAAATCTTTTTTTACTGAAGCATCCAGCTCAGTTATTATCAAAAGAAGTCCACGGTATCAAAACATATTGTGAGGACAACCGTTTTCTCCACTGGCCTTTATCATCTGTATATTTCCAGATGATCCGCGATAAAGCTGCGCGTTTGCATCAAAGCATTTTTTATAAATATGTAAGTTTGTTGAATCTAAAAAGAAAACAGGCTGCTCATCGCCGGAAGAATCATCATATTGGCATTCGTTCCGCTGCGCTATTGCAATTACTCCATGCCGATGTAACTGTCTTTAAACCGCTCGATCATATCAAAGCTTATATCTTTATCGTGCAGGATAATTTTTCAAGGGCTATTCTTGACTATGCTATCTCCCTGGAATGCAAAGCACAAATAATGATGGAACTCATCCGCAATGTACATCACCGTTACCTGAAACCTGCATCAATTCCAGGCTGCCAGTTCATGACCGATGACGGAAATGAAAACTATGGAGAAGTAACAGATTTTGTTGCCTCATCAGCCAATCCTGCCTTGCAGCATATCATTGCTCAAAAAGACATTGAGTACTCCAACTCCATGGTGGAAGCAGCTCATAAAAATCTCAAATACCGTTTCCTCTATCACAAAACCATTCCTGATTATAAAAGTCTTTGCGAGTATCTACCACAAGCCGTTGAAGATTACAATAACCGGCCACATGCCGTGCTTTCTGGCTTAACTCCACTGGAAGTGTTGAACGGCAGAACTGTTAGCGCAACTCTTCTCTCTACAGAAATGAACGAAGCTCAACAGGCAAGGTTAACCGCCAATAAAGCTCAACAATGCTGCGGGTATAGTTTCTGAATATCAAAGAGCGGTTGGTTATAGCGCTCTTTCTTTCTCTAAACCCGGTTCTGTTTATCTCTTTTAAGATTGTTCAACTCTGAAACTTTTTTCATCAGTTAGCTTTCTTAACTAATTGTCAGATTTTTTCGTAGGCCGTTGCTTTTCAAGTCTGTCCGGATATCCGGACAGCTTATTATAGAAAGAGCGTGGACGGCGCCGCGGATACCGGGACAACTTGTTATAGAAAGACATCAGCCACTTTTGCGTTTTTTAGAGGTTTAACGCAATTTATCTCCATATAATTTAATTGATTCTTCTAGTTCAAGACTTAAATTATCATCAAACGAAAATTTATACAATGCGATTTCTTGATCATTGTTATAAAAAACAAAAATAAATCTATAGAATTTCGTTTCATACTTAACCAAATAAGAATAGACTGCAATATCTTCTTCAAGTTTTCTTTGACGTATTTCTTTGCTAGTTATGTATTTACCAGATGAGGAATTTATGTACTCAAAGCTTTTTAGTAAATTAAAAGTTGCGGAATCCTTTAAATCAATATTATGATTGCTATTCAACAATTCCTCAATTCCTGACTTGTAGTTTCCATCTTTCAACTTTTGAAAAAAAGCGTCTATTAACCTGGTAGATGTCGAATTTAAGCCTGAAGTCAATGTAGGTTTTTGGTGGCAGTTTGAAAACAATATCGCAATAGAAAGAATTATCATTAAGTGTTTAACAGCCGACATATTTATTTATTTTATTTTAATATTTACTTTGTCTTTAACCACATTCATCATCCAGCTGCCGAAGGCGTCTACAGCATCCACTACAGCCGCTCCAGCTTTAACTACGTTT